>JAPPHZ010000045.1 GCA_028820935.1 bacterium
TGCTAGTTGCTAGTTGCTAGTTGCTAGTTGCTAGTTGCTAGTTGCTAGTTGCTAGATTATATCAGAATATATTGTTTACCAACTATGGACGGACGACGACTACTGCGGGGCGAGTAGGCCATCGGGAGGGTCAACCCGTAGCCACCCACCGGCCACATCGACTTCCGTAACGAGGGCCTCCACGAAGGGGATCTCGGCCTCCGAGCCGTCATGGCACTTGACCACGAGCCGGTCCTGGGGGGCCTCGATCAGGTCGTCCACCACGCCGACGGTCTCGGATCCGATCCGCACGTCCAGCCCGATCAACTGATCGGGCCAGTACTCGCCGGGCCGAAGCGCCCTCCTGTCTGCCTCGTCAATGAGGAGGTCGGCCCCCACCAGCAGCTCCGCCTGCTCTGCGGAGGTGATCCCGGCGAACTCTGCAATAGGACCCCCGGAGTGGGTGTGGAAACCTCTCAGAACAAGGAGCGGGGCGTCGGGTAACCCGGTGCGAAACCGGGCCGGAGCGACGAAGCGTTGCGGATAGTCGGACTCGACCCGTACGCGCACAGCGCCGCCGAGCCCATGGACCCCGACGATCCGCCCGACCACCACCGGTTCCCCGGTAGGTTGGCCGGCGCCCCGGGCCGGAGGCTTCGCTACCGCGCCCGCCTCCTGCCGCCGGACCGGTCCCGAGCGCTCAGTCGACGAATTCGACCCCTACGGTGAGGCCTTCCTCGTCCGCCGCCGCCTGGGCTACGGTCCGGATGGCCCGCGCCACCCTTCCACCCCGGCCGATCACCCGACCCATCTCACCGGGAGCGGTCTTCACCTCGGCGAGCATCCTGTCCTCCCCCTGGTCGATCATCGTGACCTCCACGGCATCCGTATCGTCAACGATCGAAGTAACCACGTACCGGATAACTCGTTCGACGATCGCGCCGCTCATGATTCACCATCCTGCTCGTCATCCGCTGCGGATTGCTTCTCCTCCGTCGCGGCAGCCGGTTCCTCGACGGCCGAGTCCTCGGCAGCCTCGGGAGACTCCGTGACATCTGGATCGGGGGGCGGGCTCGGCGGAGGGTCGTCGAGACGGTAGACGCCCGCCCGGGAGACCTTCGGTTGCGCGACGGCCCCGGAGATCTCGAGTAGCTTCTGCACGCGGTCGGTCGGCTGTGCCCCGGTGCCCAGCCAGTACCGGGCCCGGTCGTTGTCGATCTCGACCAGGGAAGGCTCCCTGCGGGGGTCGTAGCGCCCGATCGACTCGATGATGCGACCGTCCCTGGGGGATCGCGCATCAGCCACGACGACCCGGTAGGTCGGCTGCTTCTTCTTGCCCATACGCCTGAGGCGGATCTTCACCGCCATTCGTCACCTCTTTTTCTTCTTTTTCTGGAGCTTCTTCGGAGTTCTCGGTTTCTTCTTGGGTCGGCCGGGCGGGCGGCGCCCACCCCCACCACGCGGAGGTTCAATTGCCGTACCCGTTAGGCCGCCCGGCAGGGCGCCGGCCACACTACCCGGGAACCCGCCGCGCATGCCGGGAAATCCCATCCTGGTCTTGCCCCGGGACAGCGACTGGAACATGCCGCGCATCTGGTTGAACTGCCGCACCAGACCGGCCACATCCTGAACGGAGGTTCCCGAGCCCACGGCGATCCTGCGCCTGCGACTGCCGTCGATGACCTTGGGGTTAACTCGTTCGGCGGGGGTCATCGAGCAGATGATCGCCTCCGAGCGGCGAACCTCACGATCAACCGCCTGCGCATCCGCGAGAGCGGGGCGCGCACCGGGGATCATACCAAGAAGCTCCCCCACCGACCCCATCCGGCGCAGGCTCTTCACCTGTTCGATGTAGTCCTCGAGAGTGAACTCGGCCCGCAGCAGGCGCTGGGCCATGTCGGCCGCCTGCTGCTGGTCGACGGCCTCCTCGGCCCTCTCCATGAGGGTCAGCACGTCGCCCATGCCCAGGATGCGGGACGCCATCCGCTCGGGATGGAAGACCTCCAGATCGCGAGGCCCCTCACCCGTACCCACCAACTTGACCGGGAAACCGGTCGCCTCCCGAACCGAGATGGCTGCACCGCCCCGAGCATCGCTGTCGAGCTTCGAGAGCACCACACCGGTCAGGCCTATGTGCTCCGAGAAGCCTCTGGCCACCGCCACCGACTCCTGCCCGGTCATGGCGTCCAGCACCAGCAGCACTTCATCGGGCGAGGCGGCGCGAGCCATGGCGCCCAACTCGGCCATCAGGGCCTGGTCGATCTGGAGCCGGCCGGCGGTGTCCACCACCACCACATCGACACCCTGTCGGTCAGCCTGCCGGAGCGCACTCCTCACCAGGGACACCGGGTTCCTGCCGCCCTCGAACACGGGGACGCCGATCCGCTCACCCAGCTGTTGCAGCTGTTCCACCGCTCCCGGCCGTACCCGATCAGCCGCAACCATCAGAACGCTCTTCCCGGAGCGCCGGTAGTGGTCGGCGAGCTTGGCGGCCGTAGTGGTCTTGCCCGAGCCCTGCAGCCCGACCACCAGGGTGGTCAGGGGCTTCCCGCCCCTGGTCACCAGGGGCACGGCTTCACTCCCCAGCGTTTCGAGGAGTGACTCGTGGACGATCTTGACCACCTGATGGCCCGGCGTGACGCTCCTAATCACCTCGGCGCCGACCGCCCGAACCCGGATCCGGTCGAGCAGGCGGTCGGCTACCTCCTGGTTGACGTCGGCCTCCAGTAGAGCCAGCCGCACCTCGGACAGGGTTTCGTCGACCTGGCGCTCGCTAAGGCGGCCCCTGCCCCGGATGCGATCGAACGCCGCCTCGAAACGGGCTGTCAGCGATTCGAACACCTACACGACTCCTCGTCGGCTGCTGGAGACAAACTAGTCACTACCGGCTGGCAACCGACCGTTCGGGGTATCCTCCGGACAGCAGCAACCAGGTCGCCCCGGCGCCGCAACGGAGGGAAGTCCATCTTGGGAATCACCGTCGTAGACCACCCGCTGAGCCGCCACTACCTCAGCATTCTCCGCGACCGGACGACCGGTCCGGGTGGGTTCCGGCTCGCCACCCGACGCCTCTCCTACATCCTCACACTCGAGGCCACATCGAGGTTGGCCGAGACCGAGTACCGCCTTGAAACGCCCCTCTCGCCGGCCACCGGATACCGTCCCGTCCGGCCGCCGGTAGCGGTCGCCGTGCTCCGGGCAGGATTGGGATTGATCGATGGGGTGGTGGACCTGGTGCCCGACGTGGCAGTCGGATACGTCGGGGTCGAGCGAGATGAGGAGACCGCCCGTCCGATGGCCTACTACACCAAGTTCCCCGAGATGAGGGAGCGAACCGTCCTGGTTCTGGAACCCATGCTCGCCACGGGAGGCTCGCTGGGCTGGGCGGTGAAGTCGGTCAAGGAAGCCGGAGCTGCGGAGGTAGTCGCCCTGTGCGTGGTGACTGCTCCCGAGGGCGCCGCCCGGATGGAGCGCGAGCATCCCGACGTGGAGGTGGTAGCAGCCGCCATCGACTCCCACCTGAACGACCGCTTCTTCATCGTTCCCGGGTTGGGCGACATGGGCGACCGGCTCTTCGACACACCGTGAGCGGCGTTCCCGTCGACGAGGACGGGCGGACCTTTGCCGAGCGGGTGTATTCCATGGTCGAGAGCCTCGGCGAGGGCGAGGTGGCCACCTACGGTGAGATCGCGGCCGACGCCGGCCGGCCTGGGGCCGCCCGGGCTGTCGGACGGATACTGGCGAACTCGGACGGCTTGCCGTGGTGGCGGGTGGTGACGAGGGAGGGCCGACTCGTGCCCGGGCTTGAGGACGAACATGCTCACCGGCTGGCCCGGGAGGGACTGGCCGTCCGGCGCAACCGGGTCGTACGGTCGTCCGGGGCAAGACCGGAATGAGCGGGCGGAGCATCCGGGAGGCGATCCGGCACAAGCGCAACGGCGGCCACCTGGATGCCGAGGACATCCGGAGCTTCGTGACCGGCGTGGTGCACCGCTCGATTCCGGACTACCAGGCGTCCGCCATGCTCATGGCCATCTACTTCCGCGGGATGTCGGACGCCGAACTGGCCACGCTGACGGCCGCCATGATCGGGTCCGGAGAACGGCTTGCCATTACCTCCACCGTGCCCAAGGTCGACAAGCACTCCACAGGAGGCGTGGGCGACAAGGTGAGCATTGCCCTGGCCCCGCTGGTGGCATCCTGCGGCGTGACCGTACCGATGATGTCGGGCCGGGGCCTGGGACACACCGGAGGAACCCTCGACAAGCTGGAGTCGATCAGGGGACTGAGAACCGCCTTCAGTCCCAAGGAGTTCGGACGGATCGCCACCCGGCTGGGGGTGATCATCGCCGGCCAATCCGACCAGATCGTCCCCGCCGACCGGATCCTGTACGCCCTCCGTGACAGCACGGCCACAGTGTCCTCGGTACCTCTCATCAGTTCCTCGATCATGTCCAAGAAACTGGTCGAGGGCCTCGACGCGCTGGTGCTGGACATAAAGGTGGGGTCGGGCGCCTTCATGGAGACCGTAGAGGACGCGCGCCTCCTCGCCACGACCATGGTCGGGATCGGTCGGTCCCACGGCGTCGCAACCAGGGCGCTGCTGACCGCCATGGACCAGCCACTCGGGCGAGAGGTCGGCAATGCCAATGAGGTCACCGAGGCGATGGCCGTACTGCGCGGCAAGGGTCCTGCCGACCTCGCAGAGCTGGTGAGGACGCTCGGTATCCACATGCTGGAGGCGGCGGGAGTGGACGGCGCCGCCCTCAGGATCGACCGGAGCCTGGAGTCGGGGGCCGGGCTGGCCAAGCTGTCCGGGATGATCAGGGCCCAGGGGGGCGATCCGAGGGTGGTGGAGCAACCCGAAAGGCTCCCCGGCGCGTCTCACGCCCGGAGGATCCGGTCGACCGATGGAGGTTACGTGACGTCGATCGACGCCAGGGGCATCGGGCTGGCGGCCATGAGCCTCGGCGCCGGCCGCGAGACCATGGAGGATCGAATAGATCACGGAGTGGGCATCACGCTGTCCGCCAAGGTGGGTGACGAGGTGCGGCGGGGCGACGTGCTGGCCACCCTTCGCTTCAACGATCCCGGCCTTGCCGACCGGGCCTCGGCTCTCGTCGAGCGTGCCTACGTGATCGGCGCCCTCGCGCCGGACGTGCGACCCCTCATCCTGGAGACAGTCGGTTGAAGGGCGGCGCCTGCCCATCGGGCGGCTAGCCGCGGCCGGTCGCGGCGTCGACGCCACTTCAACACCCGCGCCGACCGCTAGGATCAGCCCTTCCCAACCAGGTTCGTCGGGTCGTCAGGAGTCCATAGGCAATGCAGGTACTGGTGTGCGTGAAACAGATACCCGATCCCGCCTCCCCCTCGTCGCTCGATCCGGATACCAGCCGCCTGCTGAGACCTCCGGAGCAGGTGCTGGACGACACGGATCGGTACGGGATCGAGGTGGGTCTCCAGTTGGCCGAGCAGACGGACGGTGCGGTGACCCTCCTGTCCATGGGGCCGACCGGCACCATGCAGGGAATCCGCCAGGCCCTCGCCATGGGCGCCGACAAGGCGGTTCTCGTGGACGACCCCGCCTTAGAGGACAGCGACGCCCTTACCACCGCCAAGGTTCTGGCCGCCGCCGCCCGCCGTGAGGGATTCGACGTGCTGGTTACAGGTGTCGAGTCCACCGACGGCTACTCCGGTGTGGTACCTCAGATGGCGGCCGAACTGCTGGGAGTGCCGGCGCTGACCTTCGCCCGGCGGGTGGAGATGGACGGACCCGACCTCCGCATCGAGCGCCAGACCGCATCCGGTTTCGATGTGGTCCTCTCGCCCCTCCCGGCCGTGCTGTCGGTCACCGCGGGTGCCGTCGAGCCCCGCTATCCCACCTTCCGGGGAATCATGGCGGCCAGGAACAAGCCGGTCGACAGCTTGACAGCGGCCGACCTCTCCGTATCGAGCGACCCCGGTCAGCGGGTCGTCTCGGTGGCGCCGGCGCCCGAGCGGGCAGCGGGCGAGGTGGTGGAGGACGGCGGTACCGGCCACCTTCGCGTAGTCGAGTTCCTCGAGTCGGCAAGGGTGGTGTAGATGGCTATCTGGGTATTCGCGGAAGCAACGGAACGCGGGCCGGGCGAGCCGGCCCTGGAGGTGCTGTCCGAGGTCGCCTCCCATAGTGAAGCGGTAGCCGTCTACCTGGGCGAGGCTTCCGGCGAGGCAGCCGCCATCCTGGGCGCCTACGGAGCCTCAACCGTATACATCCTGACCGGCGGCGGTGACCTGCCCGCGGCGGCCGCCGCGGCGGCCTTGGCCGAACTCGTCGAGCGGGAGGCGCCCGGGGCGGTGTTGTTCGCCCAGACCTACACGTCGCGGGATGTGGCAGGCCGGCTGGCGGCCCGGATCGACCGGCCGGTGATATCGAACGCGGTGGACGTGGCCATCGATGACGGTTGCACTGTCACAAGCGAGGTATTCGGGGGCACGCAGCTGGTCCGGACGGCCTTCACCGGGCCGGGCCCGCACCTGGTGCTGGTGCGACCCAAGTCCTTCTCCGCCGAGGAGCGGGGAGGCGCCGTGGACCGGGTCGAGGAGATCCCGTTACCCGATGCCGGGCACGCCGGATCGCCGCAGGTGGTGGACACGACCGTCGAGCAGGCCGAGGGTCCGCAGCTGGGCAGCGCCAAGGTCATCATCAGCGGGGGCCGGGGGCTGGGAAGCGCCGAGGCGTACTCACTGATCGAGAGCGTCGCCGAGCCACTGGGCGCCGCCACCGGGGCTACCCGGGCGATCGTGGACGCAGGGTGGGTTCCCTATGCCAAGCAGGTGGGACAGACCGGTAAGACGGTCAAGCCCGAGGTATACATCGCCTGCGGGGTATCGGGCGCCATGCAGCATCTGGTCGGGATGAAGGACTCGAAACGGATCGTGGCGATCAACAAGGACCCGGAGGCGCCGATCTTCTCGGTTGCCGACCTGGGGATCGTGGGTGATGTCCACCAGGTCCTGCCCAGGCTCGCCGAGGCGCTCCGCGGCCGCGACTGACCACGGCCCACTCCGCTGCATCCGGTAGCGTGACCGCATGGCAGGCGCCACCACGGTCGGAATAGCCGGTGAGGAAGTCCGGATAACGTCACCGGACCGGCTGGTATTCCCCCGGCAGGGATGGACCAAGCTCGACGTGGTGCTCTACTTCCGCACCGTGGCCGGGGGATGCCTGCGTGGCGTGTTCGGCCGCCCCACCATGATGAAGCGGTACATGAAGGACGTCGGCACGGCGCCGATATACCACAAGCGGGCGTCCAAGAACACGCCGTTCGAGACCGCTCCCATCCGCTTCCCGTCCCAGCGGCCCGGCCGGATGAACGTGGCTCGATCGCGGGCCGACATCCTCAGGTTCGTCCAGCTGGGCTGCCTCGACCTGCATCCGTGGCCCGTCCGGGCCGAGGACCTGGACCATCCGGACGAGCTCCGGCTCGACCTCGACCCCACCGAGGGGTTCGCGTTCGCCGATGTCAAGCGGGCCGCTCTGGCGACCAAGGATCTCCTCGATGAGGTCGGGCTGGTGGGTTGGCCCAAGACCACGGGTAGCCGGGGTATCCACGTCTACGTGCGCATCGAGCCGGAGTGGGACTTCTACCAGTCCCGCCGGGCAGTGCTGGCGTTCGGCCGCGAGCTGGAGCGCCGCCATCCTGACCTGATCACCTCCCGATGGTGGAAGGAGGAGCGCCGGGGAGTGTTCATCGACTACAACCAGAACGCCCGCGACAAGACCGTGTCCTCTGCCTACGGTGTCCGTCCTACCGGATACGTGTCCGCCCCGGTCACGTGGGATGAGCTACCCGATGTCGAGATCGAGGACTTCCCGATGGATCGCTTCCACCGCCGGTACGCGGCGGTCGGGGATCTGACCGAAGGGATCGACGACCAGCCGGGTCGGATCGAGCGCCTGCTTGAGTGGGTGGAGCGGGACGAGGCCGACGGAGTGGGCGACGCGCCCTGGCCGCCGAACTACCCCAAGATGCCGGGAGAACCACCCCGGGTCCAACCCTCCAAGATGGTGAAAGCCAACTGGAAGTAGCTGCTGGTTGCTGGTTGCTAGTTGCTAGTTGCTAGTTGCTAGTTGCTAGTTAAGTCGGATACTAATGAATAGAGACTATAAACTAACCATTAAGGACTCGTGGCTGACGGACCGGACCGGTTCTCGATAACACCGGGGCGGAAGTAGCCTGCCCCCGGAAGTTGGGGATTCCCCCTTCTCCACCACCCGACCTGTCCCGAGAGGAACCTGTGTGAAGACGTTTGTCAGAGCCTTCGCGTTCTTGGTGTCGAGAGCCCCATGGGCGGTGGTCATCACCACGCTGGTCCTGTTCGGGATCTTCGGCTACCTCTCCACCCAGGTCGAGATAGGCCAGGGCAACGAGGGCCTCTCTCCCGACAACCCGGAACTGCTGGCCCAGGACCGGATCAGCGACCTGTTCGGCAGCGACGACACCCAGGAGAGCGTCATCCAGGTGATCGTTCGCAACGAGGGAGGCGACGTCTTCACCAAGGACGCATACGACGTGGTGACCGCCATTAACTCCATCCTCGAAAGCGAGGCCCTGTCCGAGAACCTCTCGTCCGTTCCCGGGAGGGGCGCCTCGTTCAGCTACCTCGACCCGGCCATCGACATGGCCGACGAGAGCGGCACCCCTGTGGCCACCGATGAGGACGTGAAGGACCTGTACATCCAGGCCACCACGGGACCGGAGGCCAATCCGCAGTTCGCCTCGCTGATCAGCCGCAACGGGGACGCTTCCTCGGCCACGGCCCAGGCCGGACTGATACTGATATTCACCGAGGTGCCGGTGGGGCTCGAGGAGGAGGCGTTCGACGAGGCGGTCGAGAACGACTCGGTGGTGGCGGACGCCCTGCGGACGGTACCCACCCCGGAAGGGTTGGAGGTCATTCCCTTCAGCTTCACGTTGCTGTTCGAAGACAGCGGTGACGCCGGTAGCGAGATCGGGCGGCTGTTCGGGATGGCCGCACTGATCATCCTCGTCATTCTCTCGTTCGTGTACTGGCTCAAGCCGCCGGGGCGGGGCGCCCTCATCCAGTCGGGGCGCCGGACCATCGCCGACACCCTGCTCACTCTCTTCACCATCTTCGCCGCCATCACCTTCATGCAGGGGATCGGGGTGCTGCTGGAACGGACCGGGATCATCGCCTCGTTCAACACCATCACACAGATCATCCCCATCCTGCTCATCGGGTTGGGCGTCGACTACGGGATCCATATCACTTCCCGCTATCGCGAGGAGATCGGCCGGGGACAGGACGTTGACGGCGCCGCCCGCACCGCCATCGGCACGGTGGGAATAGCCCTGGTCCTGGCAACCGTCACCACCGCCATCGGCTTCCTAACCAACATCTTCAACCCCGTGCCGGCGCTGAAGGACTTCGGGATCCTGGCGGCCGTGGGGATAGTCGCCTCGTTCGTCCTGACCCTCACCTTCTTCCCGGCGGCCCGCAAGATCCTGGATCGGAGGACCGAGCGGCGGGGCAGGCTCTCCTGGGCGTTCGTCCGGTTGCTGATCGTGGCCAGGAAGGTGGACCGCACGATCGAATCCAAGGGATCCCTGCCCGTGGCGGGCATGAGAGCCTCCTCCGAACGCCTGCTGCCTTCCCTGATAGCCCGTACCTCATGGCTGGCGGAGAAGATCCCCGTCGTGATGGTCCTGGCGGCCATGGTGCTGGGAGGCCTCGGGGTGTGGGGACTTGCCCAGCTGGAGACCCGCTTCTCGGTCACCGATTTCCTTCCCAGCGACGCACCCGGGATCCGGGCGCTGGAGATCCTGCAGGAGGAGTTCGGAGGAGGCCTGGGAGAATCCACCCAGATCCTGATCGAGGGTGAGGACCTCTCCAGACCGGAGGTTCACAACGCCCTGGTCTCGGCCAGTTCGCGACTGAACGAGGTTGAGAACGTGCTGGTGTTCGAGACTCCGAGGGGAACGATCGCCTCCGCCAACTCCCCGATCTCCATACTCAACTCCCTGAACCGGGGCGGTCCCCAGGGTCCGCCCTCCGAACCGGTCACAGCCGCGATCGGGGCCGCCGGTGCGGGCCGTGATCTCCGGGTTCCCGCCGGCGCTGACGTCACCCCTCTCTGGGACGCCATGTTCGACGCGGCTCCCCAGCGGGCGGGGGACGTCCTTCACCGAACCGGGTCGGGCTACGACGCCCTGCGTTTCGACATCGGCACCCAGGCAGGAGAGACCGGAGCACTGCAACTGCGACAGGACCTCCTGGACAACTTCTCGGAGGTCTCCGACCTGGGGGTCAGCGTGATAGCCACCTCCACCGGGATCATCACCAACCTGATCGTGAAGGAACTGGCGGACTCGCAGACCACTTCGCTTCTCATCACCCTGGTGGTCGCCACCGTGGTGCTGATGGTCAGTTTCTGGTTCGAGAACCGCCGACCCTTCCTGGGTGTGATCACCATGGTCCCCGTTGCGCTGGTGGTGTTCTGGACCTACGGATTGATGTACGCGACGGGCATTCCCTTCGGACCGGTTACCGCCACCCTGTCGGCCCTGTCGATCGGAATCGGAGTCCCCTACACCATCCACATCGCCCGCCGATTCGGGGAGGACCGGGTCCGCGAGGAGAGTCTGGAAGACGCCCTCCGCTCGACGTCCCGCCACACCGGCGGCGCTTTGGCAGGGTCCGCATTCACCACCATGGCCGGATTCGGGATCCTGATCACTTCCAGGCTCGTACCCTTCCAACAGATGGGACAGGTCACGGTGTACGCCGTCGGGCTCTCGCTGGTGGCAGCCATACTGGTGCTGCCGTCCCTGCTGGCCCTCTGGGAGAGGTGGCACCTCCGGAGGGAAGCGGCGAGGGCCGCCTGATCAGGGCAGCAAGCGCAGCACCACCTCGGCGCTGAGGGGCCGGGCCACGCAGGTGAGCACCACCCCGGCGGCCTGCTCCGCCTCGGCCAGGGCGAACGGGACCCCGGGATCCACCTCGCCGCCCACGACGAGGGCGCGGCAGGTGCCACACACCCCGGAGCGACAGGCGTAATGGAGCGGCGAGGACGGGCCGCCCAGTGCGTCCAGCAACACGTCTCCGGCGGTAGCCCTCCCTCCGCGGTCTTGATCCTCCAGGCGTACCAGGGCGCCGTCGTAGGGAGTGGGCGCCCCGTCCCGGTGCGGTGGTTGGTAGTGCTCCACGAGTAGCCGGTCGTCAGGCGCCCCGAGCGACCGGAGCCGGGCCTCGACGGTGCGGTTCATGCCGGGCGGGCCGCACACCAGGTACCACACGTCCGCGGTGGTCGGTGGTCGGGACGTCAGGAACTGATCGACCGCCCGGTGGTCGATGCGCTCGCCCCGGCCGCTGAACAGGCGCGAGAGCCGGAACCGGTCGGCGTAATCTGCGGCCATGGTCGCCAACTCGCCGGCGGCAATGGCATCCCGCGGCGCCCGGTTGCCGTAGAGGAGATGCACCACCGAACCCCCCTCCAACGCAAGGACACCCCGGATGATGCCCACGATCGGCGCGATGCCACTACCGGCCGCGAAACAGTAGAGAGTGCGGCGCCTCGCAGTGCTGATCCGCATGTCGAAGCCCCCGGCGGCGGCCGGCTCCACCTCCACGACGTCTCCTTCCCGGGCGCGTTCGACCAGGTGCCTCGACACCAGGCCGCCAGGGTGGCTCTTCACGGTTATGGCCGGCGGCTGGGCCAGCTCCGGTGTGGAACTGAGCGAGAATGCCCGGCGGTGCTCCTCCCCGTCCAACATGACGCGGACGATCACGTACCAGCCTGCCGATCCCCCGATCACCTGATCCGGATCGTCAAAGATGGCGGTGACCGCGTCGGCGGTCTCCGAGCGGATCCGCGCGATGCGAACGGGATGGGCGGTCCGGTCCTCCGGACTCAACCGACGATTTCCGAGAATCCCATCCCCTCCGGCCGGACCAGTTGGTCCATCGTGCAGTCCCGGGGGTTCTTGTCCGGCCGCCAGCGCTCCAGGCGGGTGGCATGCCGGAACCTGCCTCCCTGGAGATGGTCGTAGCTGATCTGGACCACCAGAGTGGGCCGGATCGGGATCCACTCCATCGAACGCTGTCCCGTCCAGCGGTTCTCGGATCCCGGGGCGCGTGTGTCCTCGCCGCCGAAGCTCGTCTCGGTGCGGATCCCCTCCAGCACCGGAAGCAGGTCGATGCGTTCCTGGTCGGAGAGCCCGGACGTGTGGCCGATGAAGTGCAGATTGCCCTCATCGTTGTAAAGACCCAGGAGCAGCGACCCGATCCGGTCGCCCTCCTTGTGGATGCGGTAGCCGCCTATCACGCAGTCCGCGTCGCGGCGGTGCTTCCACTTGATCCATGCCCGCTGGCCGGGCTGGTAGGTTCCGCGGGCTCGCTTGGCGATGATCCCGTCACATCCGGCCGGCTCGAACTCGTGGAACCAGCGAGAGGCCTCGTCGAAGTCTCCGGTGGACGGCGTTAGGTGCCAGGGCGTCCCCAGAGTGCCGACCACTCTCTCCAAACGCTCGCGACGGATGCGGTAGGGGGCATCCAGAAGGCTCTCGCCGGCATCGGCCAGCAGGTCGAAGGCCACCAGCCGGGCCGGATACTCCTGCGCCAGCCGGATGATACGGGACTCCGCGGGATGGATGCGCATCTGGAGCATGTCGAACTCGGTCTTGTCAGCCACCACCATGAGGATCTCGCCGTCCACCACCGTCCCCGGTGCCAACCGGCGCAGAGCAGGCCGGAGTTCGGGGAAGTAGCGCAACAGGGTCTTGCCGTTACGGGAGTCCAGGCGGGGCGGGTCGCCGCTATAGGCGATCATGCGGAACCCGTCCCACTTCGGTTCGTAGACCCAACCCTCTCCACGGGGCGGCGTCTCCCTGACCCGAGCCATCATGGGCTTGATGGGAGGGCGGATCCCATAGGAAGGTGAGTCGGTAGGACCATTGCGAGGTGCCATCCCTTCCATCCTTTCCCTCCGATCCTGAAGGTCACTCATCATTGAACACGGCCCCGGCCTCGTCGGGACGACCGCGATGATAGGAGGGCCGGCCCTCCCCCGAGCACTTCCAACAGGGGTTCCTCGGCGCCGGGTTACTGGTTGTAAAATTATTAAGAGACAAGTAATCTTGGGTCGCATCATCAGGAAACCGTCGGGGGGAGGCTGAAGGTGGGCCGACAGCCGTACAAACTGGCAGTGCTCGTAGCCGCAGCTGCCGCATTGGTAGCTGCAGCAGTGGCGGTAACGCTGCTGCAGAGAGAGGGAGATACCGGCATCGTCCACCTGGCGGCTCGCAGTCCTGTGTACCGGTCGCTGGAGGAACTGGCCACCATCGCGGACCTCATAGTGGTCGGGACGGTCACCGGCGTGGTGGCCCGGGCCGAGGACTACCGCACCACGGACCCGGACCTACTCGCCGGCCACGGGCGGGCCGGCCTGGGTCCGAACCCCATCGTGTTCTACGAGATCTCGGTTGGAGAAACGCTCAAGGGCCAGGCCGGCGATTCGGTGTACGTAGGACGTATCGACCCCGAACGCGCCATCGTCGTCGATGTCACCCCACTGCGCCCGCGCCAAAAGGTACTGCTGTTCCTCCGCGGCCGGGAAATACCGGGTCTCCAGTTCACGGGCGCCGGCCTCCCGGTCGGCCAGGCCTCCTACATCGTGCTGGGCATGGACAATGGCGTATTCGACGTCTCGAACACCGGATCGGTAACCCCGCGGATGCCCGCCAGGTTCGCGGCAGGCACCGTACCGAGCGACCTATACGGGGTGCGGACACGACTTCAGGCCGGCGGCATCGCCTAGGCCCTATCACACGCCAACAGAGAGGACCGACCGTGATCCCATTCGACCGGAAGCGGAGCGCGAGTACTGGTGCGCGAGTATCGGAGCACGAGACTCGAGACCAGAACGAGGACATCATCGACCGGAAGATCCGCAGATGGGAACGAACGCTCCGGGACACCTCCCTGTGGGGGATAGAACCGGCGGCCCGCATCGAGCAGCTGGCGGCCGACCTGGCGGAGGATATGGACCGGATAGCGATCACCGAGGGCCTCGCCAACCAGGGGGACTAACAGGTGCTGGCACTCCTGCGGAACGCCCAGCACCGGGAAGAGTCGGTAACCCCGACCGACGCGGCACAGCAGCTGGGGATGACCACCGCCACCATGGTCAGCCGGGTGGATCGCCTCGAACAGAACGGTTACGCGCGACGGGTCCGCCACCCGGCCGACCGTCGAGCCGTCAACCTGGTCATCACCCCCGACGGCATAGCCAGTGCCGAACGCATGGTGCGACGGCGCACCGAGGACCGCAGGAGGCGCCTGGCCGTACTGACCGCGGACGAGCGGAACACGTTGACCATGCTGCTGCGCAAGCTGGCGGAGTGCTGGTCGACAATAGACGAGCCGCCCCGTTCGGCTTGAAGAAACGTGTCAGGCCTCGAGAAAGAAGCCATGGGGGTGCAGATCGGACAGACTGTGGCGCCGTACCTCGCTGCCCTCCCCGGCCGTCACGACCACCCACTCCACTCCGAACTCGTTCATCAACTGCCGGCAGTTCCCGCACGGGTAGGCGTTGTCCACGCCGTCGGCGTCGACACAGGCCACGGCCACACCTTCGATCCTCCGTACGCCCCGGGCCACCGCACCGCTGATGGCGGTCGCTTCCGCGCAGATGGACGACCCGTATGCGGCGTTCTCCACGTTGGCGCCGCTATGGCGCCGACCTTCGGAATCCACCACCACCGCGCCCACCCGGAACCGCGAATAGGGCGAGTAGGACCGGAGGGCCGCCCGGCGGGCCTCCGCTGCCAGACAGTCCGTGTTCATGCTCCCACCAGGGCGTCCACGAATGACGGGCCGTCGAACGGGAGGAGGTCGCCACTCCCCTCCCCCACACCCACATACTTCACCGGCAGCGAGAGCTCATTCTCGATCGCTAGCACCACTCCCCCCTTGGCGGTACCGTCGAGCTTGGTCAGGACCACACCGGTGACTCCGACCCGCGCGAACCGGCGGGCCTGGGCCAGCCCGCTCTGGCCCGTGGTGGCGTCCATGACCAGCAGGACCTCCGATACCCGATCACCGTCCCGGCCCAGCACGCGGACGATCTTGGCCAGCTCCTCCATCAGGTTGTGGCTGGTGTGGAGGCGGCCGGCCGTGTCTACGATCAGCACGTCGGCGCCCCGGGCACGTGCTGCCTGGAGGGCGTCGTAGGCCACCGACGCCGGATCGGCGCCGCGGGCGCCCGAGACCATGGGGACGGCCAGGCGATCCGCCCAGACCTTGAGCTGCGAGTCGGCCGCGGGACGGTACGTATCGGCACCCCCGACGAGAGGACTCTTGCCGGCCGCGGCGAGGCGGGACGCCAATTTGGCCACGGTCGTGGTCTTTCCCGACCCGTTGACCCCGACCAGGACGATGATCGAGGGGTCTCCGTCCAGGTGGAGAGCCCGGTCGAACCCGGCGAGGCTGCGGTTCAACTCGGCGCGCACCACAGCCCGAATCTCATCGGCCCCGGACAGCCCGGCATCGCGGACGGCCTCGACGATCCGCCTCGCCGCCTTGACTCCCATATCGGCGGCGATGAGATCCTCCTCCATCTCTTTCCAGGGAGCCGCCGATCCCGAGGGCCGGGACCATACGGACTCGAGGTGATCCCGGACCCTGGAAAGGGCAACACCCATGGCGGTTCCCTGGGGGTGCCGCGCCGGCCGTGCTCTCCGGCGGCGTTTCCCCACCCGGGCCAGAACGACCACCAGCACCAGCAACAAGAGGAGAACAATCCATGCGGCTGCGGAGGCTATCGACTCCGGCATCTCGATCCCCAGGAAAGCAACCGGCCATGGGACTAGGAGGGTGCTGAAAAAGACGGGGATTGGTTGGCCCGCGATGTTCTACCTGGGGTTTCGTTTCGGGCTATCGGGCCAACGGGACATTTTTCAGTACCATCCTACGGGAGCCATCGGATCGGACCTCTCGATCGCGGACCACTAGGAACGATTCTATCCGGCCGGGTCGGCAACTGTTCGTCAGGCGCCAGTGGTAGGAATCCCGGGACCGCTCGCCTCTAGGCGGCCGATACGGTGCCGGCCGGAAGCCGGTTCATGTCTCTGACCAGTGCCCTCGACGAGCCACCCGGCGCCATGGTCACCCCGTACAGCGTATCGGCCACCCTCACCGTGGCCTGCTGGTGGGTGATCAGCACCAGCTGGGAGCAGGCCCGGAAGTCCTCCACCAACCTCAGGAAGCGTCCCAGGTTGGCTTCGTCGAGTGCGGCATCCACCTCGTCGAGGATGTGGAAGGGACCGGGCCGGGCCTTGAAGACCGCGAACAGGAAGGCCAGCGCCGCCAGCGACCGCTCCCCGCCGGACAGCAGCGACAGCTTGCCGACCTTTTTGCCGAACGGTTGCGCTCGTATCTCCACGCCCGCCTCGAGCGGATCCGCCGATCCTGTCAGCATCAACTCCCCACTGCCACCGGGGAAAAGAACCGAGAAGCAGTCCCGGTAGTGGCGCGCCGTGTCTTCGAAGGTCGTCCTGAAGAGCTCGTCCATCTCGGTGTCCAGGGCGTCGATCGCCTTCCTGATCTCCGATCTAGCCTGCTCGATGTCCGCCATCTGTTCGGTCAGGTGCCGGTATCGCAGGTCCAGTTCCCGGTACTCCTCGGCCGCGAGCCGGTTGATCGGACCCATCCGGGCCAGTGCCCGGGTGAGCTCCTCCACACGCGGCTCGGCACCGGGTCGCTGCTCCGGTGGCAGGCCGGCGGCCAGAGCCTCTTCCCTCGTGGAATCCGCGTCCCTCCGCAACCGTTCCGCCACCGACTCTTCGCGCATCCCGACCTCGGCCACCGCGATCTCGAGCCTGCCCAGCCGGCTCCGGGCGGATTCCTGCTCCCGGTCCAGGGCTTCCGCACGGGTTCGAAGCGCGTTCACTTCGCCCGTCGAAGCCGTGGCCATCGCTCGCGACTGCTCGCGAAGCTCCACCAGCTCCCCCAGCCTGTGGCGGGCCACCTCCGCCACCCGCAGCGTCCAGCGCTCGATGTTGCGGGCACGCTCGAGACCGGCCTGCTCGGTGGTGGTGTCGACTCCATCCGCCAAACGCACCGTGACCGAGTCGACCCGGTCGGCCATCAGCCGGCGCCGCTCCGCCGCCGCCGCCAGGACCCGGACCGACTCCTCGCGCGCCGCGCGCGCCTCCGCCAGCCGGCTCTCGGCCGCCGCCCGCTGCCCGACCAGTATCTCGCCCGAATCACGGCCGGATGCCTCACCGGCTTCCGCTTCGGCGACCAGGTCGCGCAGTTCCGCGAGGCGACGCCCGGTCCTCTCCGCCGATCGGCGGGCCGCTGCCGTACGCTCCTCGAGGCGGGCAAGCTCCTCGGTCAGTGCGGTCTGCGCCCGGCGATTGCGCTCCAGCGCTCCGGTCAGGTCCTCATGTCGTGATCGGAGGGCGGTGGCCTCCGCCCGCGCGGACTCGTCATCCCGGCGAGCTGCTTCCATCCGGACCCTGGCCTCCGCCTCGGCCTCACGGGCGGCCTCCATCTCCCGGCCGGCCGACTCCGCAGCACGGCGGGCGGCGGCGACCATGTCCGGCGAACCCGCATCCGGATCGGTCGGGTAGACGCCGAACCGGGTAATCAGGTCGCCCTCGGACGTGACCGCCCGCACCTCCGGCGCCTTCCGGACGATCTCCCATCCTTGGCTCCAGCTGTCGACCAGCAGGACGTCTCCGAGGAGCCCGGCCGCCACACCCGAACGGGCTACCGGCCCGAGCTGGTCGCCGAGCCTTTTCACTCCCCACCGGTCCGCCACCGACCGGGCCACCGACGCGCCCGGGTCGGCTTCCGGCACCACCAGGGGAACAGCCCCGTTACCCCCGGTCTTGATCCCGGCAACCACCGCCCCTACCGTCTCGGGACTGTCCACGACCATCGCCTCGGCCCACGCCCCCAGAGCCGCCGCTACCGGTCGCAGCAGCGGCTCCGGCACATCCAGGAGCTCGATCAGCTCGCCGAGCACCCCATCCGATACCTTGATCCGGTCCCGCGCTCGGGATGACGCCCCGCTGCGGGCCGCCAGGGCCTCCAGCCGGGCTCGCGCCGCCGCCTCACGGGTCTCGACCGACCTGAGACGCTGTTCGCTGCGGGCCCACTCTGATTCTCGCCGGTGACGATCCTTGCCCCGGGCCCGTCCCAGCCGGCCGGAAGAGTCCAGCCGCTCCTCGACCGATTCCACCTCCCCGGCAAGCTGGTCGGCAAGGCGGGACTGCTGAGAGAGCCGGGAGCGGGCCTCGTCCGCCGCCCGCAGGTACTCGGCGATACGGTCGGCATCCTTGCGGGCTGCCACTTCGCTCTTCCTGAGTGCCGACCTCACCATCTCCGTCCGGTTACCGGCCCGGAGATCTCCCTCGGCGGGCATTTCCCCTAGCCGAGCCTCGGCCATCTGCAGCTCCGCGTCACAGCGTTCCGCATCCTGGCGCGCCTGCTCCTCCCGGATGGTTGCCGAGTCCAGCTGGGCGGACAGCTCGACGGCCTGGTCGGTGAGACGCCGGTAGCCACTTTCCATCTCGCCGATCCGGTCGGCCAGCCCGCCGGCCCGCTCGTGCGCGACCCGGGCGACACCGCCCAAACGGGCGGCAACGGTCCGCAGGTCGGCAATCTGCTCCCCGTACCGGTCCAACTCCGCCAGCAACCGCTCCGATCGATGCTCGGTGGTTTCGATCATCTCCCGGATCCGGCCCTGCTCGGACTCGCCGCGGGCGATCTGGCGCTCGATGCCGCTTCGCTCCCGGCCCAACTCCCGTTTCCGCCGCGAGAGGACGCGGAACTCCTCTCCACCGAGCCAGAGGCGGAGCGAGCGCAACTCGGAACGCAACTCCTCGTGCCGTTCCGCGTCGCGGACCTGTTTCCGCAACGGTCGTTTCCGCCGCTCCATCTCACCGGCGATGTCCCGAAGACGTACCGCATCGGCATCCGACTGTTCGAGCCGGCGGATGGCCTTCGCCTTCCGGATCCGGTGCTTGCGGATCCCGGCCGCATCCTCGATGATCTCCCGCCGCTGCGCGGGGCTCCCCCCCAGGACGGTGTCCAGCCTGCCCTGGCTCACGATCAGGTGCTGGCGCCTGCCCAACCCGCTGTCCGAGAGCAGCTCCTGGATGTCGAGCAGGCGGCACGGAGCTCCGTTGATCTCGTACTCCGAGGTACCGCCCTTGAACAACCGGCGGGTAACGGCGACCTCGTCGAGGTTGAGGGGGACGGACCGGTCGGTGTTGTCCATCACCAGCGTGACCTCCGCCCTCGAGTGGGCAGGTCGGTCGGCTGTGCCCGCGAACACCACGTCGTCCATCTGGTCGGCGCGCAGCGCCCGGGTGAACTGGGTGCCCAGCACCCACGACACCGCGTCCACGATGTTGGATTTCCCGGTCCCGTTGGGACCGACCACTACCGAGACGCCGGCTCCGAACTCCAGGAGGGTCCGGTCGGCGAACGACTTGAAACCGAGCAGCTTTACCGACTTGAGGCGCAAGTCACATCCATGTGATTCCGGGATGGCAAGTTTAGCCGTGTTCACGGGGAATCAGTGTTTCGCGCCGCTCTTCCAGGGCAGCGGGTCCTCCGCGGGCTCGGGTGTCAGGCCTGGCAGGCCGGGCACCGGTGGGAGGACCGGCCGTTGATCCTCGCTCTCACGATCAGCGCGCCGCAGCGCCGGCACGGCTTCCCCTCCCGGCCGTACACCGACAAATACTCGAGGTGCCGGCCGGCCCTTCCGTCGGGGAGCAGGTAGGCGAGGTCGTCGAGGGATGTTCCCCCGTGCGCGAGACCATCCGCCAGCACCCGCCCGATGGCCCTGCGAATCGCGCCCACCTCGGCCAGGCTCAGGGAGCCGGCCGGCCGGTCACCGGAGATGGCGGCCGCGAACAACACCTCATCGGCGTATATGTTGCCCAGTCCGGCCAGGAAGCGCTGGTCCAGGAGCAAGGTCTTGGTAGCCACGCGACGGCCGGCAGCCTTCGAAGCCAGCTCCCGGGGAGAAGGGAGCGCGTCCAACGCGTCGGGACCGAGACGGGCGATGCTCGACGCGGCCAGCTCGTCGGGCGTGAGCACGGCCGTGAAGCCGAAGGTGCGCGGGTCCACCATCCGGACCTCGTGACCGGCATCCGTCCGTACCACCACCCGCGTGTGAGGATGCGGGGGCGCCTCACCGGCGGTTATCGACATCCGGCCCGACATGCCCAGGTGGAACACCCAGGTGAGACCCTCTCCCATCGCGATGAGCAGGAACTTCCCCGTGCGGCGCAGCTCACCCACCACCTTGCCCCGCAGCCTGGCCACGAAGTCAGCCGGATCCGGTTGGCGCCGTAGCATCCGGGGATGGAGAACCTCCACCGTCACGACCGAACGGCCGGCCAGAACCGGCACGAGCCCGCGCCGGGTGGTCTCGACCTCGGGAAGTTCAGGCACCCTCGTGGCGCAGTTTGCTCAGGGCTTGACGGGCCGCGGACTGCTCGGCCTCTCGCTTGGACCGGCCGGACCCCGACCCCAACTCCTCGTCCCCGACCGAGACCCGGGCGGTGAAGAGCCTCTCGTGGTCGGGTCCGGCGCCCGTGACCGTGTACCGCACCTCGTGCGCGGCGCTACCGAGTTCCACGTTAAGGCGGCTCTTGTAGTCACTCCTGCCCGGTGATTCCGCCTCGGTCGTGATGCGCTCCTCCCAGATCCGCATGACCAGATCGCGGGCCACATCCAGACCGCCATCGAGATACACGGCGCCTATGACAGCTTCCATGGCGTCGGCCAGGATGGAGGGCTTGCTCCGGCCACCGGTCGCCTCCTCACCCTTGTCGAGAGCCAGGTAGCGGCCCAGCCCCAACCCGTCGGCCATCCGGTGAAGGACATCCCGGTTGACCACCGATGCCCGGAGTTTGGCCATCTGCCCCTCGGACAGGCATGGGTATTCGTGGAAGATGAAGTCGGTGACCACCAGCTGCAGGATGGTGTCGCCCAGGAACTCCAGACGCTCGTTGGAAGGCCCCTCACCGGTCTCGGCAACCCATGACCGGTGGCGCAGGGCCTCGTCCAGATGGCCGGGATCGCCAAAGCGGTACTCGAGGGCCGATTCGAGGCCGCCGCTGCCGGTCACGAGCGGGCCAGCCCCCGCTCCATCCGTTCGGCCAGACCGCCCTTGACGCCTTCGGCAGCCAGCCGGATGGCGTTGAAAACGGCATTTCGTGACGACGATCCATGGCCGATCACGACGCCGGCCCTGGTTCCTAGGAGATAGGCCCCCCCGGCACACAACTCGGGATCGATAATCATCCGGACCTCTTCGATGACACTCGTCATGTCTCCGGGACTGCCGCTCGGATGGCGCCCGAACGCATCGCTCACCAGCGCGAGGACCAGACCGGCCGTCCCTTCCATCGCCTTCAGCACCACGTTGCCCGTGAACCCGTCGGTGACCACGACATCGGCCACGTCGCCGGGTATGTCACCGCCCTCGACGTTGCCCACGAAGTTGACCGGGGCTTCCTCCAGCAGCCCGAACGCGGACCGTTCCACCTCACGACCCTTGGAGGGCTCCTCCCCGATATTGAGCAAGCCCACCCGGGGCCGGTCGATCCCGTAGACGATCTCGGCCACCAGCGCGCCCATGACCGCGAAGCGGACGAGATGAACCGGCCTCACCTCCAGATTGGCGCCCGCGTCGAGTATCAAGGTCGGGAGTCCGGTCGCGCGGGGAATCGGTGTGGCGATGGCAGGACGCTGGACGCCTTCGAGACGCCCGATGACGATGGAAGCCGCCGTCATGGTCGCGCCGGTCGATCCGGCCGATACCAGGGCGTCGGCATCCCCTGACGCCACCAATCGGGCCGCCACCATGATCGACGAACGAGGCTTGTCCCTCACCGCCTTGCCGGGATCCTCGCCCATCCCCACCACATCCGGAGCGTGGACCACCTCGAGGTCGGGGCGGGTTGCCTTCAGCTCAGGCTCGATGACCTCCCTGTCGCCCACCAGCACCAACTCGTGCCCGGCGCCGGCGGCCATGATCGCTCCGGCCACGATCTCGGCAGGACCGCGATCCGTTCCCATGACGTCGAGAGCTATCCGTGCCAAGGGGGTCTCGCGCCGCCCGGACTATCGGCACCGACCCGTGCCGGTCTCAGCTGTAGGTCTCCACCACCGTTCGACCGCGGTAGGTGCCGCAACCCCCCGGACCGACACACGCGCGGTGCGGTAGTTTCGGGCCTCCGCACCGATCGCAGGTGACGGTGCGAACCGGGCGCATCTTCATCGCCTCCGCCTTCCGCCGGCGAGTGCGGGAGCGCGACATCTTCTTCTTGGGTACTGCCATGACACACCTCTTGGATCATGGACGGAAGGATCCGCCCCTCTACCGATCACGCCGTCTCGAACGGGACCTCCAGCAGGGCTTCCAGCGTGGCGAACGGAGACTCACGAGTCTCGGAGTGTCCCTGGCAGGAACCCTCGTTCAGATCGGCACCGCACACCGGACAAAGACCCCGGCAGGACTCTGAGCATAGCGGTACCAGCGGCACCGACAGGCATAGCTCGTCATGGAGGACGCCGGAGAGGTCGATGTCTCCCTCCGGGCCGATCGCCGGCATGTCCTCGCTGGCCTCTTCACCGTAGGCCTGCCGTACCGGAGCCTCGGCCTCGAAGGCGACCGGATCCAGGCAGCGGTTGCAACGGAGCACCATCTCCGCCCGGGCAGTGCCGCGTACCCAAACACCACCCGCCATCGCCTCGAGTCGCAGGTCCGCCGTGACCGGGCCACACTGCTCGACCTGGTCCAGTGCCGGCTCCACCTGCCCGGAAAGGGTGACCTGCCGGGTGGAACCGGGGCGGGCGACCAGACCGGAGACGTTGACCACGAAGGTGCTCATAGACTTCATCGGATACCGGTACCCGTCGTGGTGAGGGGATTCCCCTATCCGATCGAGCGGGTCTGGTGGAGTTCGGACCGCATGGAGCGCACCTGGTCGAGCACTCTCATCAGCACGTCCTCGAGCCGGGACAGCCGATCCTCGGCATAGTCCTCGGCCTCCAGCCTGATCCTATGGGACATGTCCTCGGCCCGGCGGACCAGGATATTGGCCTCCTCGGTGGCCTCGGCGATGATGTTGGTGTTCGAGACCATCTCCTTGGCCCGGTGGCGAGCCTGCTCGATTACCTCCCGGGCCTTCTCGTTGGTACGGGCGATGAAGGTGTCCCGCTCCCGCACCATCCATCGGGCCTGCCGCATCTCATCCGGGAGCCGATCCGCCAGGAGTTCGAGAACGGTGAGCATCTGCTCCCGATCTATCAGCACCTTGCCCGATCCGGGGATGGCCTTGGCCTCGGAAAGCGCCATGACCATTTCCGAAACCAGTTCGTTCAACTCTCCCACCGTGGCGGGCGAAGTGGGGGACGTCACCCCCTGCGTACCGACCTCAGGCTCACGATCACCGATCATTCTGACCACCGTTCCTTCATCAAATCTGCCACGCGCCCGGGAACCAGGCCGGAGACCGAACCGCCCAGACTCCCCACTTCCTTCACCAATGACGAGGAAAGATAGGCGTGTTCCGGGCTGGTAGGGATGAACACCGTATCTATTCCCGACAGGCCGTGGTTCATCTGGGCCATCTGGAGTTCGTAATCGAAGTCCGACACGGCCCGGAGTCCCTTGACGATCACGCTCACACCTTGGGCCCTGGCGAAGTCGACCAGTAGCCCGTCAAAGGCGACCACCTCCGCCCTGAGTTCTGCGGCTAGGAGATCGCGCAGCATCTCGACCCGTTCCTCGGACGAGAACATGGGTCTCTTGGACACGTTGCGGATGACCGCCACCACCACCGTCTCGAACAGGGACAGGCTTCGCCGGATAACATCCATGTGGCCGTTGGTGGGCGGATCGAAGCTACCGGGGCAGACCGCCTTTGCCACCCTCATCACCTCGCCGTTTCTCGCGGTTTCGGGGTTAAATCTAACCGGAAACCCGCCGGACCTGTTGATAGCGCCATATCCGGGCGGTTCCGTAAGCACGCGTCCGGGCCGGCCGGAGCCCGGGCGCCTCGGGCCGTCGCTCTCCGCGCAGGCGATGTAGCACCAATGATCCCCGGTCACGGAGCAATCGTGCTGTCGCGGCCATCTGTTGCTCCACGCGCGCGATCGAAAGCTCGTAGGGGGGATCCATGAATACAAGCGTGAACCGGATGGACGGACCCTCAGCATGACCGGCTGTCACCGAGGCGAGATAGTCGTCAACTCCTCGGGCAACCACCTCACCCCCCAGTCCCACCGCGCCGATGTTGGCGCGCAGGGCCCGAAGGGCGGCTCGATCCCGCTCCACGAACACCGCCGTGGCCGCGCCCCGGCTGAGCGCCTCCAACCCCAACGAACCGGTTCCGGCGTACAGGTCGAGGACATCGGCGCCCAGGATAGACGAGGCGATGGACGAGAAGACAGCCTCGCGGGCGCGTCCGGTCATCGGACGGGTACCCGTGCCGGAAGGCGTCTTGAGGACCCTGCCCTTCGCGACACCGGCGATAATCCTCATGGCCGGCGCGAGCTCACGACTTGAAGAGCCATTCCACCTCGTCCCCCAGCAGCACCCTCACCTCTTCCCGGATGTCGGGATACCCGTCCAGCCCCGGATCACCATCCACCAGATCGAACGCCTCCCGCCTCGCCGCCGACAACTCCGCCACATCGGCCAGGATGTCGGCAATCCGCAGGTCCGAGAAGCCCGACTGGCGAGCCCCGAACACCGTGCCGTGGCCGCGGATCCGGAGGTCCTCCTCGGCCAGCCGGTAACCGTCCGACATGCTCTCCATGGCGCTGATGCGCGCTGCCCCCTCCTTGGTCGTGGGATCGGCCAGCAACACGCACTGCGCCGGTTGGGCGCCTCGCCCCACCCGGCCCCGCAACTGGTGGAGCTGGCTCAGGCCGAACCGGTCCGCGTCCCTGATGACCATGATGGTCGCGTTGGGCACGTCCACGCCCACCTCGATGACGGTCGTGGAGACCAGCACGTCCAGGTCCCCTGACCGGAACCCGTCCATCACACCCCGCTTCTCCTCTGATCGCATCTGGCCGTGGAGGAGACCCAGGCGAAGGTCCGGGAACACCCTGCCCAACCGCCGGTACTCGGCGATCGCCGAGGCGGCCTCCACCCGATCGGAGTCCTCGACCAGCGGGCAGACCACGAAGGCCTGGCGCCCCTTCTCCACCTCGTCCCGGATGGCCTGGTGGGCCCGCTCCAGGTCCTCGCCCGAGGCGGAAACGGCCCACGTCCTGACGCGCTTGCGGCCCGCCGGCATCTCGTCGAGGGCGGAGACGTCGAGGGCGCCGTACAGGGTCATCGACAGCGTCCGGGGAATGGGGGTGGCGGTCATGATCAGCAGATCGGGATCGGCTCCATGGGCCTTCTCCTTCAGCTTCACCCGTTGGTGAACCCCGAACCGGTGCTGCTCGTCCACCACCGCCGCGCCCAGCCTCGCGAACCGCACCCCCTCCTGGATCAGGGCGTGGGTACCGATCACGATATCGACCTCCCCGGCCCCTATGCCCGCGAGCAGACCGGAGCGGCCCGGCCGACCCCGGAGGTTGGCATCCGCACGGCTTCCGGTGAGGAGCGCCACCTGGATCCGGGGACGATCGGGGTCGTCGTGGGCGGGGTCGAACAGGGACCGGGGACCCGCGGAGCGCGGCGCCATGCGCGCCTCGGAGAGGAGCCGGGTGACACCCTCGTAGTGCTGCTCGGCCAGCACCTCGGTGGGCGCCATGATGGCTGCCTGGTACCCGCTCTGGACACCCACCAGCAGCGCCGCCACCGCCACCACGGTCTTGCCCGAACCGACTTCTCCGTGGAGCAGGCGATGCATCGGTACCGGCGCCGCCATGTCCGCCCCGATCTCGCCGATCACCCGCCGCTGGGCGCCGGTCAGCCGGAACGGCAGGCCATCGATGAAACGCTCTACCAGGTCCGGTTCCGGGTGGATCAGGTGCGAGATACCGACCGAGTCGCTCTCCTTGCGCTTCCTCGTCAACGCCAGCGCCACCTCATGGCGGAAGAACTCGTCGAACACCAGCCGGCGGCGGGCGGCGCCCACCTCGGCCAGTGACTCGGGGAAGTGAATGGAGTTGATGGCCTCCTCGCGGGGAACGAGATCATGCCGTTCGATCAGGGCGGCCGGTAGCGGATCGAGAATCGGGCGGGACCGCAGCAGAGCGTTGTGGACGGCCAGCCGGAGAACTCCGGTACCGATCGAGCCGATGGTCCGGTAGACCGGGACCACTCGGCCCACCGCCAGGTTGTCAGGTCCGGAGTCCAAGACGTCGACCGCCGGCGAGTTGATCTGCAACCGGCCGCGGTAGCGGTCGATCCTGCCCGACAGCGCTACCTCGATCCCCCGGTCGAGGCGCCGGGCTTGGTATTCCTGGTTGAACCACACCGCCTTGATAGACCCCTGGCCATCGGTGACGGTGGCCTCCACGATGGCCATCCGCGGGCGCGGACGCCGCACCACCACCCGCTCCACCCTCCCGATGACGGTGGCTTCCGCGCCGACGGCCAGTTCGTCCATGGCCAGCCGGCGGGACCGGTCGATGTGGCGGCGCGGTGCGTGGAGGAGTAGGTCGGTGACCGACCGTATGCCCGAGCTCTTCAGCGCCGCGGCCCGCTTGCCCCGGATCCACTTGACGCGTCCCACGTCGACAGCATGCAGGTAGGCGAGGCTCCTGGCGGGTGGGTCCGGGGAGGGTTGGTCGGGCGTGGGCACCATGCCGGCCAAGAATACGGCACGGAGCGCCCATGCCCCACCTGCCGGGCACTCCGGTGCGGCCGGGTAGAATCCCGAACCATGCAAGGCGTGGTAAAGATCTACGACCCGAACACCGGCTCCGGGGTGGTGGTCCTGGACCACGATCGCAGCGAGGTCTATCTCCGGGCCGGGTCGCTGGCGGGAAGCGTCTTCCGCTTGCTCCGGCAGGGCCAGCGGATCATCTTCGACCTCGAGGAGTCGGACGGTCTACGATTCGTCCACTCCGTGCGGATGGGCTCGGACGGAAGATAGGCCCCTATCCGGGCGCGCTCCGACTCGGTATAGTCCGTACCCCAAGACCGAGAGGAGAACCGTGGTCGAGGCATACGTCCTCATCCAGACCGAAGTCGGCAAGGCCAAGCAGGTCGTGGAGGAAGTCCGCTTGATCGATGGCGTGTCCCAGGCCGACGACGTCACCGGACCGTACGACATCGTCGTCAGGGCCGGAGCGGAAGATGTGGATGGGCTGGGGAGGCTGGTGGTTGCCCGGATCCAGTCGATCCCCGGAATCACCCGGACCCTCACCTGCCCGGTCATAAACCTATAGTCGCTAGTTTGTAGCTGCTAGTTATCACTAACTAGTGATTAACCCAGCTTCTTGGAGATGGCGGCCGCTCCCCGCAAGGCCGTTCCATCAGCCCCGGCCACCGAGAACCGGCGAGGGGCTGCGGCCTCCAACTCGGCAACCATGTCCACGACCAGTTGCCGGCGGCTGATGGGAGGGTCCACCCACAGGTAGAGCGAGAGGCTGCCGGGGATGGTGTTCACCTCGTTGATCCACAGTTCGCCGCCCCTCTCCAGGAAGTCGATCCGGGCCATCGACCGGATCCCCGTCAACTCGGTGACACGGCGGGCCATCGACCGTATCCGCTCCTCGACCTCGCCGGGAAGGCTCGCCGGCAACTCGCGGGCCGACCCCTCGATGCCTCCTCCCGACAGGTACTTCTCGCGGTAGTCGTAGAACTGCTCGCTGACCGGCGCCTCGATGGCGGACAGTTCCAGCCGCGGATAGGTCCGCACGGCAACGTTGAGATCCCGCCCACCCTCGAGGTAGGGCTCGATCACGGCTCCCCGGTCCAGGTGCGGCGACGACCGGAGCAGCGCGACCGCCGTCTCGTAGTCGCTCACCACCTCGATACCGATCGACGACCCGCCGAAGCGGGGTTTCACGATGTAGGGGGGAGGGAAGCCGGGAGGGCCGCCGGTATTCACCGGGACCCGGGGCAGGCTGGGAAACCCCGATGCTGCCATCAAGGCCCCGAAGGTCAGCTTGTCCATCAACAGGTTGGAGGCCGACGCGTCCGGCCCCGAGTAGCGGATGCCGGCCAGGTCCATGGCGCTCTGCAGGGTTCCGTCCTCGCCCGGGCCACCGTGACAGCACACCAGCACCGTGTCCACCTCCAGGCGGCGCCGCTTCAGGAACCATCCGGCCTGTGGGCGAGCCTCGAAGCGCAACTCCCGGGCCTTCGGAGGGATCCCGGCCGCGTAGTCATCGGCCTCGCCGTCCGCGGCCACCATGTACCAGGCACCCGTCTTCGACCAGTAGAGGACCAGGGGGTCGGTCCCGGCCTCCGCCAGGAGCCGGGCAGCCTGCAGCCCGGTCAGCACGCTGATGTCGTGCTCGGGCGACGGACCACCGAAAGCCACCGCCGGCTTGGCCATCGCCTTCACCTCCAGGATCGTGAAATGCCGTCGCCCTCCCAGCCGGGCAGGACCGTCCAAGGCTAGTAACGGCCATCGGTCGTGAGACACCGGGCGGATCGCGGTCCCCCGGAGATGGTTCCGTGCGGCAACCAGGAGTCTCGCTATCATTCCCGGCGGCCCTGCTACAGGGCATGATCGACCCAGCGACCGTCGGGGGGCGTACCCATGGCTACCAAGTTCTGGCATCCGTTCGCGGACATGCGGGCAGTGCTGCGCAGCGAGCTGGTGATAGCGCGCGGCGACGGGTGCTACGTGTGGGACGACTCGGGGAAGCGGTACCTCGATGCCGCCGCCAGCCTGTGGTATTGCAATATCGGGCACGGACGCTCCGAGATCGCAGCCGCGGTGGCCGACCAGATGCGCACCCTCGAGGCCTACTCGACCTTCGGAGACCTCACCTCGCCACCGGTGAACGAGCTGACCGACCGTCTCTCGATGATCGCGCCGGTTCCGGACAGCGTGAGCTTTCTCACCAGTGGCGGTTCCGACTCCGTGGACACCGCCGTCAAGCTGGCGCGCCGCTACCACACCGCCATGGGCCGGCCCGAACGGACCTTCGTGCTCAGCCGGTCGCGCGCCTATCACGGGATGCACACCGCCGGCACCAGCATCGCCGGTATATCCGCCAACAATGACGGCTACGGCAAGTTGCTGACCGACACAGCCCTGGTGGAGTGGGATTCGCACGACTCCCTCCTGGACGTCATCGAACGGATCGGCGCCGAACGTATCGCCGCATTCATCTGCGAGCCGATCATCGGGGCGGGCGGCGTCCTCGCTCCCCCGCCCGGCTACCTCGAGAAGGTCCGGGGCATCTGCCGGGACACCGGCATCCTGTTCATCGCTGATGAAGTCATAACCGGCTTCGGGCGCACGGGGATGTGGTTTGCCAGCCAGCGCTGGAACCTGGAGCCCGACCTGGTCACGTGTGCCAAGGGCATCACCTCGGGCTACCTTCCGCTGGGCGCGGTGATCGCGGCGCCCCACGTGGCCGAGCCGTGGTTCGAGGGAGACGCCGGCCTGTGGCGCCACGGCTACACCTACACGGGACATACCACCGTGGCGGCAGCCGCCATCGCCAACCTCGGAATAATCCAGCGGGAGAACCTGCTGGCGGAGGCGAGCCGGCTGGAGGCGCAGCTGGCGGCCGGGCTGGGCCCGCTGGCCGCGCACGATCTCGTCAGCGAGGTGAGGTGCGGCGTCGGTGCTCTGGCAGCCGTCCAGCTGGCGCCCGAGGCGACCGCCGAGAACCCGCAGCTACCGGATCAGATGAACGGCGCCCTGCGCAAGCACGGGGTCCTGAGCAGGATCCTGTTCGGCAACGCCGTACAGATCTCGCCGCCCTTCGTGATGACGGAGAGCCAGGTGACGGACCTGGCCGATGCGCTGCGTGCGAGTCTCGACGAGCTAGTTGCTAGTTATTAGTTATATATAGAAGCTAGAAACTAGCAATCAGAGACTAGAAACTAGATATGGTTACCAGCCCGAGGACGGTCAAGACAGCGCCGGCCACAACCTTGCTGGTCAGTTTCTCCAGGTCCCTCAGGAACAGCGCCGAGAACAACACCACCATCAGGGGCTGGGACATGATGATCGGACCTACCACCGACACGTCTCCGGACTCCAGCGCCCGGAAAACCGCCAGCACGCCCAGGCCGGCCAGGAGCCCGGTGGGTATGAACCACTGCCACCCGGGTTCCAGGCTGACCGTGGCGCGTATGCGGGGCGCCAGCGCCAGGATCACGACCCAGAGCAAGATGATCGTGATGGTCCCGCTCACCGCGCCGAAGGCGGGATGGGGTGTCTCTTCCAGGCCCAGCTTGCGCAGCAGATCCGAGGCCGCGAACGAGATTCCCCCAAGTACCGGTAGGAGATAGGCCCACCGCCGGCCCTTGACGGGCTTCCGGAGGCCACCGGCCCCGCCGGCGGCAGGCTGTCCCCTCACCAGCACCGTGATGCCTGCCGCTATGGCCACTGCTCCGGCGACGCGCCAGACAGTCACCGGCTCGGCCAGCACGATCCATCCCCCCACCAGGGCCAGCGCCGGGTAGGTGGCGGTCTGGAGGGGCGTGGCGGTGGATGGCCCGATCAGCCTGACCGCGAAGATGAAGGCCGTCCTGCCCACCCCCTCTCCCACGATCCCTCCGACCACGAAGAACAGGATCGCCCGGAGCGTCAGGCCGGTCGGGGGATCGGCCAGGGTCAAGGCGCCGGTCACGAGGGCTCCGACCGGCAGCGACACCATCAGGCCGGTCATAAGGCTGTTGTTACGAAAACCCCGGGTGACCGTGATGGCGAGGGCCGAGAAGCTCGCCGCCGCCAGCAGCGCGAAGACTACCGGCACGACCGGTCAGCAAACGGCGCGGTTGTGCAACCCGGGCATCCGGATGATCCTTCGGGCACCAGGGATGCCGCGCACGACCTCATGCCTCCTGGCCGGACAGGTACATCCAGGTCTCGACAACCGTGTCGGGATTCAACGAGACGCTCTCCAGCCCGACTTCCACCAGCCACGCCGCGAAGTCCGGATAGTCGGAGGGGCCCTGGCCGCAGATTCCTATGTACTTGCCGGCATCGCGGCACGCCTCGACCGCCAACCGGATCAACTCCTTGACAGCCGGGTTACGCTCGTCGAACAGGCCGGCTACCAGGGCGGAGTCGCGATCCAATGCCAGGGAGAGCTGGGCCAGGTCGTTCGACCCGATCGAGAAGCCATCGAAGAACTCCAGGAACTCCGAGGCGAGCAGGGCGTTGGAGGGTATCTCGCACATCATGATGATCCTCAGCCCGTCCTGCCCGCGATGCAGGCCGTTGCGAGCCAACACCTCCACCACGCTGGACGCCTCCTCGACGGTCCGCACGAACGGGACCATGACCTCGATGTTGTCGAGACCCAGCTCGTTCCGTACCCGCCGCAGCGCCTCGCACTCGAGCGCGAACACATCGGCGAACTCCGAGGAGCGGTACCGGGAAGCTCCCCGGAACCCGAGCATCGGGTTCTCCTCGGTCGGCTCGTACCGGCTCCCGCCCAGCAAGTGGGCGTACTCGTTCGACTTGAAGTCGGACAGGCGCACGATCACCGGCTTGGGGTGGAAGCCGAGAGCCAGCGTTGCGATCCCCTCCACCAGCTTGGTGATGAAGAACGACCGGGGGTTCTCGTATCCGGCGATGCGCTCCTCGATGCCCTCCCGCACGTCATCAGGAACGTCCGGGTAGTCGAGCAAGGCCTTCGGGTGAACCCCGATGGCATTGTTGATGATGAACTCCATCCTGGCCAGGCCCACGCCGTGATTGGGAATCCGGCTGAATCCGAAGGCTCGGGAGGGGTTCCCGACGTTCATCATCACCTTGGTGGGCGGATCCGGCATGCGATCCAGTTGAACCACCTCGGTCCGGAACGGTACGGCTCCTTCGTAGACCCTCCCGATCTCACCCTGCGCGCACGAGACCGTGACCTCGGCGCCATCCTCCAGCCGCCGGGTGGCGTTCCCCGACCCCACCACGGCCGGAACTCCCAGCTCCCTAGCGATTATGGCGGCATGGCAGGTGCGGCCGCCACGGTTGGTGACGATCGCCGCGGCGCGCTGCATCACGGGTTCCCAGTCCGGATCCGTCATGTCCGCGACCAGGACATCACCCTCTTCGACCCGGTTCATGTCCCGGGGAGAGTGGACGACCCTCACCGTGCCGGCGCCGATCCGCTGGCCCACGCTGCGGCCTGTCACCAGAACGGCGCCGCTCCCATCCAGCCGGAACCGGGTGAGTATCGCCTGGCTCTCCCGGCTCCGCACTGTTTCCGGACGAGCCTGGACGATGTAGAGGCGACCGTCGTCGGTGTCCTTCGCCCATTCGATGTCCATCGGGCGTCCGTAGTAGTCCTCGATGGCCACCGCCTGGCGGGCCAATTCCTCTATCTCCGGGTCGCTGAGGCAGAACCGGCGCTGGTCGGCCAGCGGCACGTCCTCCACCTCGACCTCGGATCCCCCCAACTCGCCGAACACCATCTGCTGCGTCTTGGTTCCGAGCGTCCGGGAGATCACCGCCGGGCGGCCGGCGGCCAGGTTCCGCTTGGCCACGTAGAACTCGTCGGGGTTGATGCCTCCCTGGACCAGGAGTTCACCCAACCCGTAGGCGCCGGTGATGAACACCACCCCGTCGAACCCGCTCTCTGTGTCGATGGTGAACACGACCCCGGACGCGGCACTGCGCACCATCCTCTGCACGCCCGCGGAGATGGCGACCCCGCCCTCGTCGTACCCGCTCCGGATCCGGTAGCTGAGCGCCCGGTGGCTGAAGAGGGAGGCGAAGACATCCCGGACCGCCCGGACCACCCGGTCGGCGCCCTGCACGCCGAGGTAGGTGTCCTGCAGGCCGGCGAAGGAGGCGTCCGGCAGGTCCTCGGCGGTGGCCGACGAGCGTACCGCCACGACCGACCCGCCCGGCTCGGCGCCCAGGCTTTCGTAGGCAGCGCCGATCTCGTCTATCAGCCGTTCGGGAACCGGCGCGCCCGCCACCCACCGCCGGATGTCCTCTCCGGCATCGCGCAACGCGGCCGGATCATCCCTGCCGGCCTCGAGCAGGCGCCGGTCGACGCGGGCCTGCAGTCCCGACTCGCCCATGAACAGCCGGAACGCGTCCACGGTGGTGGCGAAGCCGTTGGGCACGATCACGCCCAACGAACCCAGATTGGAGTACATCTCCCCGAGCGAGGCGTTCTTGCCTCCCACGAGTGGAACGTCCCTCAGAGAGACATCCCCGAACCACCTGATCAGACCCGGCATCCACCGCCTCCCAAGGTCGCGGGCTGTCCATCATAGGATCGGTGGACCCGGCCTCCGGTCAGCTGCTCATCCCTCCAGCAAGCCGACCAGGTGTTCGGTCAGCCGGGCGGCCTCGTCGACCTTCGCCTGGTACTCGCCCAGGTCACCGGCGCGGAGGGCCTGATCGGCCTCCGTCAGGAGACGGTCGATCCGAAGGACCGTGGCTTGAACTTCGTCGCTCCCGTCACCTGGAGCGGTAACGGCATCCTCGGACGCGGTGTCGGCGTCGGGGCGCACGACGGCCCGCGCCGAACCGAAGGTCTCCGCCAGGGCAGCATCCAGCGACTCGCTCATGATCGGGGTGGTCTGGTCACCGAACACCACCACAACCCGCTTGAACTCGGGCAGCAGGACCCCCTCCGCCCTGAGATAGATGGGCTGAATGAACAGGAGAGACTCCTCGACCGGCACCACCAGCATGTTGCCCCGGATGATCTCCGATCCCTGCTGCCCCAGCAGGGTGAACTGCTGGGAGATGACCGGATCCTGGTCGATCCGCGCGCTCACCTGCTCGAGCCCGTTGGTGAGCACTCCCCTGGGCAGGCGGTAGTCGATGATCTTCCCGTAGTCGGAGGGACCGCTCTTCGCCACCAGGAAGGCGGTCATGTTGTTCCGGCTGGCCGGATTGAAGCTCTGGAAGATCAGGTAGGACAGATCCTCCTCATCCGGCAGCCTCATCAGCATGTAGTACGGCAAGCTCTGGCGAAGGTCCTTTCTGACCCGGCCGGCTTGATCGAACGCGTCGCCACGAAGCAGTTCCCGGTCGGATGTGGCCGGATCGCCCGGGATATCCCATTTGTCCTCGTCCTGGAAGAAGTCCTGCGGGTCCAACTGGTGATAGGTGGCGTACATCTCGGACTGAACCCGGAACATGTCCTCCGGATAGCGCAGGTGGCCCCGTAGCTCCTCGCTCATCTCGGAAGCGTCCGTGAACACTTCGGGGAACACGTTCCGGTAGGCCTGGGTGAGCGGATCAGTGGGTTCGAGGACGTAGAGCGTCATGGTGCCGTCCTCGGCGTCGACCACCGCCTTCACCGAATTGCGGATGTAGTTGAAATCGCGAGACAGATCCGAGGTGATCCCGAGGCGCTCGTCGATGACCGGCGCCGAGTACGGGTAGCGGTCGGTGGTCGCGTAGAGGTCTACGATCCACACCAGGCGCCCGTCGATGAGTGCAAGGTACGGATCGTTGTCGGCTTGCATGAAGGGCGCCACGCGGGCGAGCCGATCGACCACGTTGCGCACCATCAAGACCCGGGATTCCGGGCTGAGCTCGGGCGAGATGAGCGTGTTGAGGTCACCGAACCGCAGCGCCATCGCAAACCGGACCGCGAAGTTGGACAGCGGCACGCCGCCCTCCCCCTCATAGGTGTTGCGAACCACCGTGTCGTCCTCGCCGGAGGGGAAGTCGACCTCCGGCTGGTTGGTCCGGGCGATGACGTAGCTACCCGACTCGGCCGCCTCGCCGAAGTAGATGCGGGGCTGGAGGGTCTGCAGCTCGGGCACTATCGACTCGGGTGGAACGTCCCGCACCAGGAAGTCGGGCTCGCCCGTGGTCGGGTTTACATCGTTGGCCCGGGAGATCACCTCCCCGAACCCGTGCGTGTACACCAGCTTCTCGTTGACCCATCCCTCCGCCGGCAGGTCCTCCGAGTCCAGTTCCCGGGCGGCGACCATCACCTGGGTCAGTTCCCCGTCGATCACGTACCGGTCGGTATCGACATTGGATATCTGGTAGTAGGGGCGGATCGCCTGCAGCTGGGAGTAGGCCGGCAACAGCACGCCGGGGTCCCAGAGCTTCACGTTGCTGATGGTCGCCTGGTTACCGGCGATGTCCTCGCTGGTCAGGTCCGGCGATGCCGCGAAGTCGCGGGTCTCCACCTGCCCCTCCCCCAGGCCGTAGGCATCCAGGGTGTACTCGATGTGATGCTCGATGTAGGGGCGCTCGAGGTTGAACTGGTTGGGCTGGACACGGAAACGCTCGATGGCCGCCGGGATGACGCCGCCTACCACCACCGAGACGATGAGCCACAGCCCGCCCGCAACCGCCGGCAGTAACCAGCCTGCCTGGCGCATATTCCACAGGAGCAAGCCCGCGCCCAGTATCGAGATGGCCATCAGCAAAGTGAGGGCCGGGCGATGGGCGGTGACGTCTGTGTAGGAAGCGCCGAAGATGGCGCCCCGGGTGGAGTACAGGAGTTCGTAGGCGTCGAGCCGGTAGGCGACCGCCTTGAGTAGCGCCAAAGCCGCCAGCAGGACCGACAGGTGAGACTTGACCCCTCTCGATACGAGCGGGAACCGGTTCGGCAGCCGCTGGATGCCGCCGCTCAAGTAGTGGTATGCCAGCGAGACCAGCGCGGATGCGACCACTAGCTGGATCGCCCACCCAACGATGTTCCGGTAGACGGGTAGGTGGAACACGTAGAAGGACACATCGACCCCGAAGATCGGATCGGCCTTCCCGAACGGGACTTCGTTGAGCCAGACCAGCACGTCCCGCCACCACGCGGATATCGAGACGCCGAGCAGGAGCCCCAGAACCGTCGCCCCGGCCAGGTGGGCGCGGATCCGGCGCGCGCGGATCCATTGCCGGAAGCGGCGGATCACCTCGTCATCCGGGCCTCCGTCTATCAGCGGGGTGACCTTGCAGCGGGAGACCACCTCCAGGTTGATCCCGATGACGAGGGCGGCCACCGCGAAGCCGGCCAGCCCCAGCAGGATGCGGGACAGCAGGCTGGTGACCCATACCGACGTGGCGCCCACCGAACTGAACCAGAGATAGTCGGTCCATGCCGTGGCCAGCCCGCTCAGCGCCGTCAGGAGCAGGAAGGCGGCCAGCGCCACGAGGATGAGCCAGCGACTGGAACGGCGGCGAGGCCGCCGGAATGAGCCCGGCTCCATTCTGATCATGATCCAGGAGGGTAGCGGGCTACCTCAGAAAGGGGAGTTGGAGCGCCTGACCCGGCTCCGCAACCGGGCGAAGAGTGCCGCCAGTTCGTCATCCGACGGCGCCATACGGCCGGCGTCTCCGCTATCGCCGCGGGCGGTACCGGGCGCTCTGCCGGGACCGGGCCCGGTTCCGGCCCTGGCCGGCGCGGACGGTTCAGCGGAACGATCCGGTCGTGCTGCGGACGCGGGTTCTCCGTTCTCCGCCTCGACACCGCCCTCTGATCCGGACCGGAGGCGCGCCACCTCCCGCGCCACCTCCACGGCATCGACCTCGACGCGGGCCCGCGTAGCAGGGGTACCGACCAGGCGAACGCTCCGCGTCCCATCGGCCCAGCCGAGACGCATGGAAGATTCGCCGCCCGCCACTCCCTCGTTATCGTCGCTGCCTGCGGGCTCCGCCGATTCGCCCTTCGCCGGCGCCTCAGCCGGGGTCGAACCGGCAGGTATCACCCGGATCGTGCCGTACACCTGGGGTGGAGCCGGCGGGCCTGACTCCTCGACCTGCCCGTTAGCCGCCGGAACCTGCACCACCAATCGCTTGGTCCTCGCGGTAGCCGACTCGGCGTCCTCGCCATCCTGCACCTGCTCATCGCCGCCCCCTTCGGCGTCTGCGTCCGGGCCGGCAACGCTTGCCAGCTCGACCAAACGGTCGTACTCCACCCTCGCCGTCTGCAGGACGTTCTCGGAGTCCCGGCGCGCCGCCGCCAGATTCCGTATCGCCCGGCGCTCCGCGTCATCGATGATCAGGAGGGCATCACGCTCCGCCTCAGCTCGCAGCTCGGCCACCTCGGAACTCGCCGCCTCCAGCATGTCCGTGGCCGCCTCCCAGGCAACCTGCCGCAGGGTGAAGGCTTCGTCCTCCGCCTCGGCCACGATCTCGCGGGCCTGCTGGTGAGCCGACTCCACGCTGTCCGACACATCGACCTCGGCCGTGTTGCGGATACGCTCGGCCGCTAATCGGGCCGACTCCAGTACATCGTCGATCTCCCGCACGGCCGAGGCGATGGCCCCACTCAACTCCGGCTCCGGCACCCTTCCGCTCTCGTCCGGGATCCGAGTGCCCGGGGAGGAGAGCCGGGCAATACGCTGGTTGGCCTCCTTGACGAATGCCCGCACCTCGAGAGGGTCATAGCCCAGGAGGGTGCGGCTGAATGCCAGCTCCTCGGCGTCCGCGACAGGCGTCTCTCTGTTCATATGTGGATAACTCTACCCCGTGATCCGCATCTTGGGGATAAGTTCCTGTGACGGACGCATTCAGGCCGCTAAACCCCTAACGGCCTCAACCGCCTCCGCGATCGAGGAAACAGCCAGGATCTCGACACCATCCAACCCGGCCGCCACTGCGTCCGGGTAGTTCTGCTGCGGCACCAGGATGTACCGGGCCCCGGCGTTCTGGGCGGCGATGACCTTCTGGCGAACGCCTCCTACCGGCCCCACGTGCCCGTCGGACGAGATGGTGCCGGTACCGGCGATGATGTTCCCCCGGACCAGATCCTCTTCCGTGAGCAGGTCGATCAAGCCCAGCGCGTACATCATGCCCGCCGACGGACCGCCCCCGGAAGTGGCCCGATCGATGTCGATCTCGAAGGGCAGCTCCATGGGAGGCGTGTAGTCGCCCAGGCCGATGCCCACCATCGGCCGCCCGGGATCCTCCAGGTGCTCGGCCAGGACGACCTCGAGGTCGTAACGATCATCGTCCCTCAGGATGCTGAGCACCACGATGTCGCCGACCTCTCTCAAGCCGATGGCGCCCGTAGCCTCCTCGAGAGTATTGACGGGCAAGTGTTCTACCGCCACCACCACATCACCGTGCTCGAGGATCCCTGCCGCCGGCCCGTCCTCTAGCACAGACACGACCAGCACCCCGTCCTCGGCGCGCGTGACCGGGACCTCCAGGTACTCAAGCGCCGCCAGAATGGCGCTGTCCACGGACCTGTCCATCATCTGAAGGTTCCGCTCCCGATGCTCCTCGGGCGTGACACCCTCCGGGCGGATCAGATCTCGCGGTACCACGTCAACATGCGGATCCAGCCAGCCCTCCACCAGGGCATACGCGTTCACCTCCTGCAGGCTGACCGTCAACAGGTAAAGGTCCCCGTTCAACGGATGGACGGAGGGACCGCCCTCGACGGTCACGTAGTCGACCACCTCACCGATCGGTCCGGGCCACATTGCGTAGTACGGGACCGTGACGAACCACAGGAGCCCGGCCACCACCGTCGAACAGACCAACCCGACCGCGGCCGCCACCGGCCAGACACGACCCGTGGGCTGCCGGGAGTCCTTGCTGCCGGCAGGATCCTCACGACTCGGGGAAGTCTCGGGAAGCTTGTGCATAGGGCCTGATCGAGATTAACCACCGGCCGTGCACACCGGATCATCGGCGCCCGGTAGCCTGTCACCCAGCCCCGGTCCGCCGAGTAGCCACGGTCGTGATCGGATGGCCATGAAACCCGGTCAGGCCCGATCGAGTCCAAAGCCCAGTCAACACCAAGGAGCCCACCATGACCTACCAGCCGGAGGTGCTTTCCGCCCGGATCATCCCGCTCGGGAACATGGACGCACGCGTCGCCGCCGCCATCCGGGTTGCGGCTTTTGCCCTGCTGACCGCGGCCTGTGCCCAGATCCGGATCCAGCTGGGCTTCACGCCCGTACCGATCACGGGGCAGACGTTCGCCGTGCTCCTGACCGGTGCGGTTCTCGGATCTCGGGAGGGGGCCGCCAGCCAGTTGCTATACGTCGCTCTGGGGGCGATCGGGCTTCCCTTCTACGCGGGCGGAACAGGTGGTTGGGAAGTGACCACCGGAGCGACCGGCGGGTACCTGGTGGGGTTCATCGTGGCCGCCTACGTGACCGGTTACCTCGCCGAGCAGCGCCACGATCGCCGCTTGGCCACCTCGGTCGGCACCTTCCTGACCGGCAACCTCATCATCTACGCCCTGGGCGTAGCCTGGCTCATGTACACGTTCTCCTGGGACCTCGCAGTCGGCGTCGAGAAGGGAATGGCCCCCTTCATCATCGGCGACACCATCAAGATCCTGTTGGCCGCCGGCGCCACCCCCATCGCCTGGAAACTGGTGGGACGTCTCTAGTTTCTAGTCTCTAGTATTTTAGTTCTCTAACAACCAACAACTAAATATCTAGCAACTGGCAACTAGCAACGAGCAACGAGCAACTAGTAACTAGACTACGAGCCCGGGGACCAGGCTTCTCCCTCCGGCCAGACTTCCTTCTTCCAGATGGGGGCGCGGGACTTGAGTTCGTCGATCAGGTATCGGGCGGCTTCGAATGCTTCGGCGCGGTGCGCACAGGCGACAGCCACCGCCACCGAGGCCTCGGTCAACTCCACCCGTCCGACCCGGTGCTCGACCACTGCTGCGTTGATGGGCCAGCGAGCCGTGGCTTCTTCCACGATCTCCTCGATCCTGCTCACCACATGAGCCTCGTAGGCCTCGTACTCCAGGTGGGTTATCCCCTGCCTGCCGTGGGAATGATCCCGCACGGTACCCAGGAAGAGAGCGATGGCCCCGCTCGGCGGGCCGCTCACCTCGCCGACCAGCGAACGCGGATCGATGGGCCGGGCGGAGACCCTGACCCGGCATCGAGCCCGCTCCCCCGGCTGCGGAGATTCCATGCGTTGGAGTCTAGGAGGGCACTCCGGACCGACCGTGGGCGCTAGCAGACCGCGCCAAGTCAGTTTCCCCGGCGGACTACGGTGGTGCACGACGCCGTGCCAACGTATAGGGGGGCGCGCAAATGACGGATCGCAACCTCCTCGACGAGCTCATGAAGCTGCTCAGCCGGCCGGGCCCGGTCAACTGGGCCTTGGCCGAGCAACTGGCCGGCCATGTCTCGGGTGAGCCCGAACCGATCGATCCCTGGATCGCCGATGAATACCTGGAACTCGTTCGTCTGGCCCAGTTGAAGGTCCCCGCAACCACCGGCCTAGCCACCGATCCGACTCTGGCGCCGGTCCTGGTCGGTCGGAAGGAATGGGCCAGGCTCCACCTCCGATCCTTCCGCTACCTGGTCGATCCCATGGCGGACCGCCTGGACGGGATGGGATCCGGCCCGCTGGGCGGGCTGATGAAACCCCTCGGTCCGGTGCTCCTGGGCATGAACGCCGGTGCGCTGGTAGGGATGCTGAGCACGCAGGCGCTCGGCTCGTTCGATGCCGGGCTGCCGACCGCCGAGCCGGTCGGCATCACCTTCCACATTCCCAACATCGAACGCTTCGCGACAGAACACGGACTCGATCCCCGCCAGGTCAGGTTGTGGGCGGCATTCCACGAGTCGGTCCACGAGGCCCTACTCGGCCTACCGTGGGTCCGACCCCATCTGATCGATCTGTTCGGATCACTGGTGACTTCGATGGAACTCGACACCGGCGCGCTCGGTATCTGGCAGGAGGCCCTCACCGACCCTGCTCGGCTGGAGGAGGCGTTCGGCCAACCGGGCGGGATGAACGCGCTGTTCGGAGGCGGGGTGGACGAGGAGCTGTTGGAAGAGGCTCATACCGCCATGACCATGGTGGAGGGGTACGGCGCATATCTGGTCGAACAGGCTTCGACCGGGTTGCTTCCAGACCTGGCGGCCATCCGCGCCGCGATGACCGAACGGCTGGCCAACCGGCAGGATCGATCCGAATTCGCCGGAACCCCCCGGAGCGCTTCGTCGGCTGGCGTCGACGGCAGGGGCACCGGGTTCTGTGCCGAGGTAGGTGCGCGCTGGGGGCCGGAAGCGGTACGGAGGATCTGGGAAGGCCCTGACAGAATGCCCTCCCCACGGGAACTCGCCGACGTCACCGGCTGGGCGGCGAGGGTTCTGCTCGACGACCCCTTCACCGGCTGAGAGCTCGCGCGCCGCCGATAGTATGGCCCGGAGTCGACCGAAGACGAGGAGTTGATATGGCGATCGAAATAGGACAGCCGGCACCGGCGTTCTCCTTACCGGACACCAACAACGAGCAGGTCACTCTGGAGTCCCTGCGCGGCAACAAGACCCTGCTGGTGTTCATCCCGTTCCCGTTCACCGAGGTGTGCACCGGCGAGCTCTGCGAGCTGCAGGAGAACCTGGGACAGCTACAGGAACTCGGATCCAACGTGGTCGCCATCACCTGCGACACCCGGTTCGCCAACGACGCTTGGGCCGAGCGGGAAGGGATCGACTACCCGGTGCTGAGCGACTACTGGCCACACGGGGAAACTTCCAGGGCCTACGGCGTCTTCAACGACTCCTTGGGGGCTGCCATGCGCTCCACCTTCGTGCTGAACGCTCGTGGGACCGTGACCGACATAATCCGATCGGAAGAGATCCTGGTCGCCCGCCAGTTCGAGGACTACCTGACTGCCCTCTCGAGCTGATCCGGTGGTCAGCGGTCAGTGGATGGCGTAACTCGGGAATGACACGGGGAACCCACCAGGCTCAACGGCTGCAGTAGATCTGAATGGCCCCGGTGACCGTCTGGCCACCGGAAAGCGGCCAGCGGCCCCTTCTGGGGGCGTCAGCGACTGCTAGTCAGTGGAATCCAACAGCAACTAGCAACTAGCAACTAGCAACTAGGTCTCGGTACCGGAAGTGGTCGTGTTGGAATCGGAGATCATCGTGGTGGGTGCTGCCTCGTCCTGCTCCTCGGTGCGGCCCTCTTCGACTCCCTTACGGAACTCTCGAGCCGAGCTGCCCAGCGAACGCGCCAATTCCGGAAGCTTCCGGGCGCCGAACAGGAGCAGGATTACCACGAGGATAATGATGATCTCGCCACCTTGGATCTTGGGAATCATCCGTAGTCTCCCTTCCCTTGGACCCGATGATAACAGCGCAGCCCGGCCAACACCTTGAGCACCCCGGACGCCGGTATTCAGGCGCCGGAAGTGGTGGCCAATAGTCCTACGAGGGCCTCCAAGCGTCCGCCACCCATACGCTCCACGCGTCGATCGCGCCCTCGATGGCGGCCTCCTCGAGACCGAGAGCAGCGGCGGCGAGCGGGATCAGCTCCGCGTCGGGCAGGGACACCTCGTTGTCGAACTCGTACGCGGTCCGGTAGTCCGTGTACTTCCGGTAGACGTCCATCTGCTCATCCGTCGGAAGCGAAGACCAGTCCTTCTCGATGGTCTCGTCGACGATCTGGTGGGTGGAGTAGTCACCCTTGGTCGCCTCGCCGGCCCGCTCCCAGTCGCCGTGGGGTGCGTCGGTCCACCGCCCGAGCGTGGCAGTGCCCTCGGGGAAGCGAACGAAGTGGATAACCAGGGCTTGGTACTCGCGCGAGAGCCTGTACTCCGTAGCCAGCCGGGCTCCCAGCTCCGCCAGCTGTTTCTTGGTCGTGCCGACCTCGACGGAGACGGTCATCCAGAGCTGGACCGGGTCCGAGGAATCTCCGCCGCTGTCCACGATGCTGTGCTCGACAACCGCCGACAAGGTGGTCGTGGTGGTGGCCGCAACGGTGGTCGTCGTGGCGTCCGTGGTAGTGGGAGCTGCGGAAGTAGTGGCGGTCGTGGCGGCGGCCGCAGTAGTGGTGGTCGTGGTGGTTGGCGCCGTGGTCGCCACCGTGACGGTCGGAAGGTCGATGGGACCACCCACGTCGATGATGTCGACGATCCGGCCCACCGCCCCGCTGAAGCGCTCGAAGGAGACGATGAAGCCGGACAACGCCGCCCGGCGCCGCTCTCCGGTGTCGGGCGACCTCAGCCCCGCCAGCGCTTCCACCGCGGCATCCGCCATCTCCCCGGACGCCACCCAAGCCGTCTGATGCTCTACCGGAAGGCCGAACTCGGTGGGCGGCTCCACGAGGCCGATAGCGTCACGCAACTGGCGGGCCCGGTCCCTGATGTCCACCAGGGCGGCATCCGTCTCTTCGAACGTGACGCCGGTCACAGACCGGTTGTCCCAGTCGTTGTTGGCCGCTCGCATGTCCTGCGCCATCTGGCCCGTTGCGACGGCGATGTCCCGGATCTGTTCGAGATAGGCGAGAACGGTACGGCCGGGAAACTCCTCGGTCGGCATGCTGGTGGTCGTGGTCGGAGCGGTGGTGTCCACCTGCGTCCCTGCGGGGACGGTGGTAGTGGTCAGCTCTACCGCCCTCGTCGTCTCCGGCGCCGCGGTCTCGGTAGTGACTACCTCGGGATCGTCGGAACAGGCGACAAGGACGAGTACGAAGGCACAAAGCAACCCGAGCGCGCGGCTGCGGGCAAGTGGGGTGATCGGGGAAGGCGTCATGCCCTTACTGTAACTGCGGGCCCGTGTAATTGGAAAAATATTCAGGATACTGCTCGCTGCAGAGCCTCAGCAGCCCGCTGCTTGCGGATCTTTCTCCGCTCCCGCTCCGACAGGCCACCCCAGATGCCGAACTTCTCGCCTCTGGTCACGGCATACTCGAGGCAGTCGACCCGAACCTGGCACTCGGCACAGATCTGCTTGGCAGCCCGAGTAGATGCGCCACGGTCCGGGAAGAAGAGGTCGTGATGAGCCCCGAGGCAGTTGGCGTATTCCTTCCATCCAACCTGCTCGACGGCTAGAGCGTCAATGAGTTCGCGCCGCAATCTCCACCCCGACTTACACACGCGCAATTACGACATCGTAATATAGCGGCTGGTGACAGCGGACGTCAAGCCCCGCCCGGTTCATGGCGCCCGTGCGAGCGCGTGAGCTGCGCATTGGAAAATCGGGGAGCCGGTAAGGTACCGCCATGCTCAACCTGAGGCGAGCCGGACGCGAGCGGGCCCGGCGGGCACCCTGGATCGTGTCGATCTACCGCACCGATGTCGGCAAGAAGTACGCCATGGCGATCAGCGGAGTGGTCCTGCTGCTGTTCGTGCTGGGGCACATGATCGGCAACCTCCACGTCTTCGAGGGGGCGCATGGAGGCACCTTCCGCATCGATGAGTACGGCGAGGGTCTGCGCGAACTGGGCGAACCCCTATTCCCCCGCACCCTGGTCCTGTGGGCTTTCCTCCGGATCCCACTGGCGGCGGCATTCCTGATCCACGCCCACGCCGCATTCGCCCTGACCCGTAGCAACCGGGCCGCGCGGGAGACCAAATACCAGTCACCGCGGGATTACCTGGCCGCTCGCTACGCCAGCCGGACCATGCGTTGGAGCGGGGTGATCGTGCTCCTCTTCCTGGCGTGGCATCTGGCGGATCTGACCATCGGCGTGGAAGCTGTCAACCCGGAGTTCATCCGCGGGGCCGTCTACAACAACCTGGTCTCGAGCCTGAGCCGCTGGCCGGTGTGGATACTGTACGTAGCAGCTCAGGTGGCCCTGGCCTCCCACATCTGGCACGGGGCATGGAGCCTGTTCCAGAGCCTCGGCATCAACAATCCCCGCTTCAACCGCTTCCGCCGGACCTTCGCCCATGTCTTCGCCACGGTGGTCGTGGCCGGCTTCCTGGCCGTGCCGGTCGGCGTAGCCCTGGACATCGTCTCGTAGGACGGTCGGAGAGCTACCGCATGTTGGACGCCAGGATCCCATCGGGGGCGATCAATGAACACTGGGACAACCACCGGGACTCGATAAGCCTGGTCAGCCCGGCCAACAAGCGGCGGTTCACCATCATCGTGGTCGGAACGGGCCTGGCGGGAGCTTCAGCGGCCGCCACCCTGGGCGAGTTGGGCTACCGGGTCAAGGCCTACACCTTCCACGACTCGGCACGCCGGGCGCATTCCATCGCTGCCCAGGGAGGCATCAACGCCGCCAAGAACTACCCCAACGACGGTGATTCGATCCACCGGCTGTTCTACGACACCGTGAAGGGCGGCGACTACCGATCACGCGAGTCGAACGTCTACCGGCTCGCCCAGCTCTCCGTGGAGATCATCGATCAATGCACCGCACAGGGCGTTCCCTTCGCCCGGGAATACGGCGGACTCCTGGCGAACCGCTCCTTCGGCGGGGCTCAGGTCTCCCGCACGTTCTACGCCCGGGGCCAGACCGGCCAGCAACTCCTGCTGGGGGCCTACCAGGCGATGATGCGGCAGGTCGACCTCGGCACGGTGGAGCTGCACACCCAGACCGAGATGCTGGATGTGGTAGTCAAGGACGGCCGGGCCGTGGGCATCATCACCCGCGATCTGCTCAGCGGGGAGATCGCTTCCCATCCGGGTCATGCCGTGGTCCTGGCCACGGGCGGCTACAGCAATGTCTTCTACCTCTCCACCAACGCAATGAAGTCCAACGTGACCGCGGTGTGGCGTGCCCATCGCCAGGGGGCCCTGTTCGCCAACCCCTGTTACACGCAGATCCATCCCACCTGCATTCCCGCCTCTGACGAGTTCCAATCCAAACTAACCCTGATGTCGGAGTCGTTGCGCAACGACGGGCGGATCTGGGTGCCGGTCCGGGCGGGCGACACCCGGCCGCCGGATGGCATCGGGGAGCCGGACCGGGACTATTACCTGGAGCGGCGCTACCCGGCCTTCGGCAACCTGGTTCCCCGCGACGTGGCCTCCCGGGCCGCCAAGGTCGAGGTGGACCTGGGCAAGGGGGTCGGGCCGCTCGCCAACGGCGTCTACCTGGACTTCGAGGAGGCCCTACGGCGGCTGGGACAGGGCACCGTCCGGGAACGGTACGGCAACCTCTTCGACATGTACCAGCGCATCACCGGTGAGAACCCTTACGAGACGCCCATGCGTATCTACCCGGCCATGCACTACACGATGGGCGGGCTCTGGGTGGACTACAACCTCATGACCACCATTCCGGGGCTGTACGCGCTGGGAGAGGCCAACTTCTCGGACCACGGGGCCAACCGTCTGGGCGCGTCCGCCCTGATGCAGGGCTTGGCGGACGGCTACTTCGTCGTCCCTTACACGCTGGGCGACTACCTGGCGCCTCACCTGGGAGAAGGCCTGGTCCCGGGAGACGACCCCTCATTCGTCGAGACGGAAAGACGGGTGACCGCCCGGACCGAGCGCTACCTGTCCATCGGAGGCTCGCGGTCCGTGGACTGGTTCCACCGGGAACTCGGGAAGACGCTCTGGGAATACTGTGGCATGGAGCGGACGGCGGATGGGCTACGCCAGGCGATCTCCGACATCGACTCTCTCAAGGAGGACTTCGACCGGGACCTGCGGGTTCTGGGCACGAGCAGCACTCTGAACCAGTCCCTCGAGAAGGCCGGGCGGGTGGACGACTTCTTGCAGCTCGCTCGCCTGATGTGCGTGGACGCCCTGCACCGCGAGGAGTCCTGCGGCGGCCATTTCCGGGTCGAGCACCAGACCGATGACGGAGAGGCCAGGCGGGACGATGCCAACTTCTCCTACGTGGCGGCCTGGGGCTGGAACGACGGACACGAACCCGTTCTGCACCGGGAGCCGTTGACCTTCGACTACGTGATGCCGGCTCAACGCAGCTACAGGTAGGAGAGACGGGATGCATCTGACGTTGCGGGTATGGCGGCAGGACGGTCCGGAGGCGGAGGGCCGGTTCGAGACATACGAGGCCGCCGGCATCCACCAGGACATGTCGTTCCTGGAGATGCTCGATCTTGTCAACGAGCGGCTCCTGACCGCAGGTCGCGAACCGATCGCCTTCGACCACGACTGCAGGGAGGGCATCTGCGGATCGTGCGGCCTGATGATCGACGGCCGAGCGCACGGACCCCAGGGGAGCACCGCGACCTGCCAGCTTCACATGCGGGAGTTCTCGGACGGCGACACCATCGTGATCGAGCCCTGGCGGGCCACGTCCTTCCCGATCGTGCGCGATCTGGTGGTGGACCGAGGGGCGTTCGACCGGATCATCGAGGCCGGCGGCTACATCGGCGCCCCGACCGGATCGGCGCCCGAGGCCAACCTCACGCCGGTGCCGAAGGAGACATCCGACGCCGCCATGGATGCGGCGGCATGTATCGGATGCGGGGCCTGCGTGGCCGCCTGTCCCAACGGAGCGGGCCAACTCTTCACGGCCGCCAAGGTCGCCCACCTCAACCTGTTGCCGCAGGGCCAACCGGAGCGCTGGATGCGAGTCGAGCGCATGGTGGAGACCATGGAGGAGTACTTCGGCTCCTGCTCCAACCACGGTGAATGCGAGCCTGCGTGTCCGAAGGGTATCTCCCTGGATAACATCGCCCTGATGAACCGCGACTACCTGCTGTCCAAGATACGCAACCGAAAGCTAGGTGGGCGGTGATAGGGCATCGTGGAGGTAGCAACCATGGCGGCTAGGTTCCTGAGCGCCGAATGGGCCGAGCAGGTGACGGCGGCGGTGCGCGACCATCCCGGCTTCGGCGCCGCCGTGGAAGGGGTCGAGTTCTCGGTCCAGTTCGAGATCGACCAGGTCCCCGATGAGGCTGCGGCCCATTACTACCTCGAGGTCGCCGCCGATGACGCGGTCCTGGCGATCGGAACCCTGCCGCAGGCGGACCTATCCGTCAGGACGGACTATGCAACGGCGTCGGGCATCTCCCGAGGGACGCTGAAGATACAGAGCGCATTCTTCAGCGGGAAGCTGGCCATCTCCGGCAACGTGGCCAAGCTGCTCATGAACCAGCGAGCACTGGATCACCTGGCGGATGCCGTCTCCGCTCTCGAAGTAGAGTACTAGTTCCTAGTGTCGTTAGTAATAACTATCAACTAGCAACTATCAACTAACTGTTGATTCGGTCCTTGAGGGCCTTCGAAGGCTTGAAGGCGGGGGACCTGCTGGCCGGAATCTCGACCGCTTCGCCTGTCCGGGGATTGCGACCGGTCCGAGCCTTGCGTTGACGCACCGTGAACGTGCCGAATCCGGTGATCCGGACGTCCGCTCCCTCCCGGAGCGCTCCCGCGATGGTCTCGAACACCATGTTGACGCTCGCCATAGCCCGGCTCCGCGGGGTCCCGGTCTCGTAGGCGACCACATCTGCCAGATCACGCTTGTTCATTCTTGCTTCCTCATCGCCGGACGGTACAAGCCGAACACACAGGCCGACCGTGACTATAGGTCGTGAAGCGCACTCCCTCAGGTGCTCAGGATGGTTTCCATCTCCTCGACCTTGTCGCGCACCGCCGCGGCGGCGGCGTGGAGACCGGCTCGCTCGGTGGCGGTGAGGTCGAGCTCGACCACTTCCTCCACACCCGCGGCGCCGAGACGGGCCGGAACACCCAGGTAGATGTCCGACAGCCCGTATTCCCCCGTGAGCCAGGCGCACACCGGCGTCATCCTGCCCTCGTCCTCGAGGATCGCCCGCGCCATCAGCGCCGCCGCCGACGAGGGGGCGTAGAAAGCGCTGCCGGTCTTCAGGTATGCGACGATCTCCGCCCCGCCGCCCCGGGTCTTCTCCACGAGCGCGTCGATCTCGTCCTGAGCAAGTATCCGCGGCAGGGGCTTCCCGTCCACGAAGCACTGGGACGGCACGGGGACCATGGTCGCGCCGTGGCTACCGAGAGTCAGGGCCTCGACCGAGAGGATGTCCACGCCCAGACGCTCGGCGATGAAGTGGGCGAAGCGGGACGAGTCCAGAACACCGGCCTGTCCCATCACCCGGTGGCGAGGCAGGCCGCTCACCTCGGCCGCCAGGACGGTCATCTGGTCCAGCGGGTTGGTCACCACGATGATGGTCACATCCGGGGACCGATCGACCAGTTCCCTGGTGACATGCCGGACGATCTTGGCATTGACCGCCAAGAGGTCCATGCGGGACATTCCCGGCTTGCGGGCCAGCCCGGCCGTGATGATGCCGACATCGCTGCCCGTCGTCTCCTCGTAGCCGTTGGAGCCGACCACCCGGGTGCGGTACCGCTCGACGGGGCGGGACTGGTTCATGTCCAGCGCCAGACCCTGGGGCAATCCCTCCACGATGTCGGTCATCACCACCTCGTGGGCGATGTCCATGGCCGCCAGCCGTTGCGCGGTGGCGGAACCGTACTTTCCCGCGCCTACGACCGTGATCTTCTTCGATCGGGTCACGTCCGGTTTCTCCTGGTCCGATCCGCCGATCCTACATGTAGGCCCGGACGTGGCTCGGCGCCCGGCGGGTCCCGCTCATGGCGGCGTAGCGTTCGATGATCGGCATCCGCTCCACCAAGGCGGCGGCGAACTCGGAAGTCCGGACCTCGGTGGAGTACTTCATCAGCCGGGCCAGGTCGTAGGTGACGATCCGATCCCCTATCACCGCCTCCAGGCTGGCTTCGATCAGATCCGCGGCACCCCTCCACCCCATGTAGCGGAGCATGTTGGCGCCCGACAGGATCACCGAGCCCGGATTGACCTTGTCCAGGCCGGCGTACTTGGGAGCGGTGCCGTGGGTGGCTTCGAACACGGCATGGCCGGTGGCGTAGTTGATGTTCCCGCCCGGCGCCAGGCCGATGCCGCCGACCTGAGCGGCCAGGGCGTCCGACAGGTAGTCGCCGTTCAGGTTGGTCGTGGCGATGACGTCGTAGTTGGCGGGCCGGGTCAGCACCTGCTGCAACATGGCGTCCGCGATCACGTCCTGGATCAGGATCCTGTCGCCCGGATCTCCCCCGCACTCGTCCCAGGTGATGGTCTCCGCTGGGAACTCCTCCCTGGCCACCTCGTATCCCCAGTTCCGGAAGGCGCCCTCGGTGAACTTCATGATGTTGCCCTTGTGGACGAGGGTCACGGATCGCCGCCCGAAGGTGACGGCGTACTGGATCGCGGCGCGCACCAGGCGTTTGGAGCCACCGTCCGATATGGGTTTGATGCCTACGCCGGAGTCAGGTCGTATCTTCCAGCCGAACTCATCGGCCAGGAACCCGATCAGCCTTCCGGCCTCGTCGCTGGCCTCCTCCACCTCCATGCCGGCGTACACGTCCTCCGTGTTCTCCCGGAAGATGACCATGTCCACCAGGTGCGGGGTGCGGATCGGAGAGGGAATGCCCCGGTACCAGCGGACCGGCCGGAGGCAGGCGTAGAGGTCCAGGGTCTGGCGGATCGTGACGTTCAACGACCGGATCCCGCCCCCGACCGGAGTGGTGAGGGGGCCCTTGATACCCACGAGGTATTCCTGGAAGGTCTCGATCGTCTCGTCCGGGAGCCACTCGCCGGTCCTCTTGAAGGATGTCTCTCCGGCGTAGACCTCGTGCCAAGCTACCCGGCGTCCTCCCCCGTAGACGTGCTCGACCGCGGCATCGAACACCTGCCTGGCGGCTCGCCAGATGTCCGGTCCGATCCCGTCGCCCTCGATGAAGGGCACGATCGGCTCATCTGGAACCTCCAGCCCCGCTTCTCCCATAGTGATGCGGTCCGGCATGGCCTCTCCTGTCCTGTGCTCGGTTCCTGGTGACCAACCTCGCTGAGCCTAGTGGTCCTCATACCCATCGGTATCCTGCCGCTATGGGTCGCTTCCTGCATCTGGTGGAGTTGGGCATCCCCCTACGCCACCGGTTCTCCAACTCCCGGGCGGCCATCTCGGAACGGCGGGTCGTCCTGGTGGGAATCACCGAGGACGGGATCACCGGCTGGGGGGAGGCGGCGCCCTTTCCCGGCTACACGCCCGAGACCGTGGAGGATGTCTGGGAAGCGCTGGCCGCCGGTGGCGCCGGCGCGTCGCGTGGTTCCCGCACCGAGATCCCCGCTACCGCCTCCGCCGCGCTCGAGCAGGCTCGGACGGATCTGGCCGCCCGCCGGGCGAGTATCCCGCTGTGGTCCTATCTGGGCGGGTCCGGGCGGCCGTCCATGGCCTGCGCCGCCATCGGTCTCGAAGAGTCACCCGGCCGGCTGGCGGCCCGGGTCGACCGGCTGGTCCAAGCCGGCGCCAGGCAGGTGAAGATCAAGATCGAGCCCGGGCGGGATGCGGATCACCTGCGGGCGGTTCGCGAGCGGTTCCCCGGCTTGACGGTCGCCGCGGACGCCAACGGCAGCTACCGGCCGGGCGACCCGGCGCTGGCGGCGCTCGACGACCTGGGTCTGGCCTACCTGGAGCAGCCGTTGCCGGCCGTGGACCTCGAGGGGCATGCCGGGTTGCGCCGCCGCCGCGTTACCCCGATCTGCCTCGACGAGCCGGCTACGACCGCGGAGGCGGTGGAGCGAATCATCCAGCAGGAGGCGGCCGACCTCGTGAGCCTCAAACCCGGCATTCTGGGCCCGGCGCCGACGCTGAGCGCGATCGAGATGCTCTCTTCGGCCGGCGTGGGCGTCAAGATCGGTGGTCTGGTGGAGACTTCGGTGGGACGGGCCCATGCCCTGGCGCTGGCCTCCAGGCCTTCGGTTTCCTACACCGACCTCGTCCCCCCGACGTGGCTACTTGCCGCCGACCCGTCCGCTCACGCATGGGAGGTCATGGACGGGCTCCTTTACCCGTTCGACGAACGCGGCCTGGAGGTGAGAACCGGCGAGGCGTCCGTGTCCCGTTACGTCAGACGAACGGCCGAATTCGACCTCTAGGGACGCGCCCTCATCCCGGAGGCTACGGCGGTGTTGTGCATGAGCATGGCCACGGTCATGGGCCCGACCCCGCCCGGTACCGGGGTGATGGCAGCCGCCACCTCCGCCACCTCCTTGAACTTGACGTCTCCCACCAGCGAGCCCGACCCGGTCCGGTTGATGCCGACGTCGATCACCACGGCGCCCTCGCGGACGTACCGGCCGGTCACCATCTCCGGTCGGCCGACCGCCACCACCAGGATGTCGGCCCGGCGGGTGACGCCGGGCAGGTCCTCCGTGCGGGAGTGGGCGATCGTGACGGTGGCGTCGACGCCGCGCGCCGCCATGAGCAACGCCAGGGGCCGCCCCACCAGGAAGGACCGTCCCACCACCACCACGTTCGCTCCACGGAGCGGAACTTCGTAGTGCTCGAGCATGCGCAGGCATCCGCTCGGGGTGCAGGGCGCGAACACCGGACGATCCAGGACGATCATCCCGAGGTTGGTGGGATGGAGGCCGTCCACGTCCTTGGCCGGATCGATCTCGATCGTGGCGCTCTGGTCATCCAACCCCGCCGGGAGCGGGAGTTGGAGCAGGATGCCGTCGACGGAGGGGTCCTCGTTGAGGCGCCGGAGGAGGGCGACCACCCGGTCCTGGGACACGTCACCGGCAAGTTCGTGGTGGACGGAGCGGATGCCCACTTCCGCCGCCCGCCTGCGCTTGGAACGGACGTAGGCCGCGGAGGCCGGGTCGTCCCCCACCAGGACGGTCGCCAGGGTGGTTTCCTTGCCCCGGTCGCGCAGAGCGGCCACCCGTTGCCCTGTCTCAGCCAGGACCGCTCGGGCCACGGCCTTGCCATCAAGGACCTGTGCGCTCATCTCGTTCCCCTTCTCAATGGCGGAATCGTCGCTCGCCGGTGAAGATCATCGACAACCCGAGCCGATCGGCCGCGTCCACGACCGCGCGGTCGTTCACCGATCCGCCGGGCTGAATGATCAACTCTACGCCTCCGGCAGCGGCCGCTTCTATCCCGTCGGGGAACGGAAAGAAGCCGTCCGAGGCGCACACCCCGCCCGAGGCGCGTCCCGACGCCTTGCCGACCGCGATCTCGACCGCGCCCACCCGGTCCTGCTGCCCCCCGCCGATTCCCCAGGCGGTCCCGTTCCTGGCCAGGACCGCGGCGTTGGAGGCGACATGGGCGGCCACCCGCCAAGCGAACGCGGCATCCTCCACCAGATGGCCCGGATCGCGCCGGCTCACCACCCGCCACGACGATCTGCCCGATGACTCGGGAGAGGCACCCTGCACCAGCCAGCCCCCTTCGATCCGGCGTAGCGTCCGAGCAGCACGCCGCGGGGCCGCAGCTTCGAGAATGCGCGTTCCGGCCCGCCGCGCGCGGAGCTGAGCCACCACCCCCTCGCCGTAGCCGGGGGCGATGATGACATCCGCCTGCGGGCCGCCCGCCATCAGCCCCGCCGTCTCGAGGTCCACCGGCCGGTTCAAGGCCACCACTCCGCCGAAGGCTGCCCTCTCGTCACACGCCAGCGCCATGCGGTAGGCGTTAGCCGGGTCCGACCCGACGGCGGCGCCGCACGGCCCGGCGTGCTTGATGATCGCCGCTGCCGGCTGATCGCCCAGGTCGTGGACCAGCGCCCAGCCCGCTCCGGCATCCAGCAGGTTGAGGTAGCTCAGCGCCACACCGCTGTGCTGGACGACGGCGTTCCACCAGTCCTCGGCATCGTCCGGTGAGCCGGGAGTCCCGACCCGCCGGTAGCTCGCGGCCGGTTGATCGGGGTTCTCCCCGTAGCGGAGCACGTCGGCCCGCTCCAACGAGAGGTGGAGGGTCGGCGGGAGGAGGACTTTCCCGTCTCGTTCGTCGAGCCAGCTCACGATCGCGCCGTCGTAGGCGGCGGTGCGGGCGAACGCCTTCCTGGCCAGGGTCCGGCGCGTCGTGCCGGACAGCCAGCCTCCGGAGCGGATCTCGTCGAGAACGGCCGGATAATCCGACGGGTCGCATATCACGCCGACATGACGATGGTTCTTGGCCGCCGCCCTGATCAAGGCCGGACCGCCGATGTCGATGTTCTCTGTGCCGGGCCTGGACTCGAACGGGTAGAGGTTGACCACCACCAGGTCGATCGGTTCGATCCCGTACCGTTCCATGTCGGCCCGGTGGTCCGGGTCCGACCGATCGGCGAGGATGCCTCCGTGGATCTTCGGGTGGAGCGTCACCACCCGGTGGCCCAGCATGGCGGGAGAGCCGGTGCGGTCGGCCAGGTCGACGACCTCCAGACCTGCCCCGGCCAGGGCGGCAGCGGTGCCGCCACTCGCCAGGACCTGCCATCCGGAGTCGACCAGCCCGGTGGCGAATTCGACCAGCCCGGACTTGTCGAACACCGACAGGAGCGCTCGGCGGTTCAAGCTCGCCACCCACAGGGTCGGAAGGGTGACTGTGGAATCGGCCTCAGCAAGCCGGCGTCCGGATCATCAGAGGCCGGCGACCACTTCCACCATGAGGCGGCCGGCCTCCGAAGGGCTCTCCCCCACCCGCACGCCGGCTCCGCTCAGGGTCTCGATCTTGGCGGCGGCGGTCCCCTTCCCGCCCGATACGATGGCGCCGGCATGGCCCATCTTCTTGCCGGGAGGAGCGGTTATCCCGGCGATGTAGGCGACCACCGGCTTGGTCATACGCTCGGCGATGAAGGCGGCCGCCTCCTCCTCCGCCGAGCCGCCGATCTCCCCGATCATCATCACCGCCCCGGTTTCGGGGTCGTCCTCGAAGGCGGCGAGACAGTCGGTGAAGGACGTCCCGGGTACGGGATCGCCGCCGATCCCCACGCAGGTGGTAACCCCGATCCCGGCCTGCTTCAACTCGTAGAGGGCCTGGTAGGTCAGGGTTCCCGAGCGGCTGACCAGCCCCACCGGTCCGCCCGGAAGTGCGATGTCGCCGGAGGTAATGCCGACGTTGGCCTTGCCCGGGCTGATCAGACCGGGGCAGTTGGGTCCGATCATCCGGACCTCGGGGTGGTCACGCCCTAGCTTGGCGAACAGCCAGGCCTCGTCCTTGGCGGGCACACCCTCGGTGATCACGACCACCAGGGTCACGCCGCCTTCGGCGGCCTCCACCACGGCGCCCCGCACGTACGGGGCGGGAACGAACACGCAGGAGACATCGGCGCCCGTGGCCTGTACGGCGGCGCCCACCGTGGCGAACACCGGGATGCCCTCCACCGAGGCACCGGCCTTGGACGGGTTGGTACCGGCCACGACACGGGTGCCGTAGGCGCGGTTGCGGAGCGCATGGAAACGGCCGGCGCGGCCGGTCAGCCCCTGGTAGACCACCCTGCTGTGCTCGTCCAGCCAGATGCTCATCTACTGCCTGCCATCGCCACTGCCCGGGCGGCGCCGCCGGACATCGACCCGGCCATCATCAGCATCTCCGACAGCCGGGGCGCCACCATCGCCCTGCCCTGGTCGGCATTGGTGCCGTCGAGCCGCAGAACGATGGGGGCTCGCAACTCGACCCGGTCCAGCGCGTCGAGGATTCCCTGGGCCACCACCTCTCCCTGCACGATCCCGCCGAAGATGTTGATGAATATGGCCTTGACCGCCGGATCGTTGTTGATGACCCGGAGTGCGGCGGCCATGGTCTCGACATCAGCGCCGCCGCCGATATCGAGGAAGTTGGCGGCCGCGCCGCCGGCCTGGGCAACCACGTCCACCGTGCTCATCGCCAGCCCGGCGCCGTTGGCGATCACGCCCACCGTTCCGTCCAGCCCCACGTATTGCAGGCCCAGGGCATGGGCGGAGGCCTCCCGCTCGTCGCGGGGTTGGGTGGCGTCGTAGGTGCGGTACTCGGGATGGCGGAACACCGAGTTGTCGTCCAGCGTCACCTTGGCATCGAGGGCTCGTACCCGTCCCTCCGCGGTCAGTATCAGAGGATTGATCTCGACAAGGTCGGCATCCCCCTCCACGAAGGCCTCGTAGAGCCGGAGCAGCACGTCCACCAGCTCGTCGGCGGCCGCCTCATCCAGCCGTGCGGCTCGAACCCACGTCCGGACGCCTGCTTCCCCCAGACCCTCGACCGGGTCCACCCAAATCCTGGCGATGCTGCCGGGATCCGACTCGGCCACCGCCTCGATGTCCACCCCGCCCCGGGCGGACAGCATGCCCAGGTAGCGGCGGGCGGAACGGTCCAGGGTGAAGCTGGCGTAGTACTCGGCGGCGATCCGCGCAGCCTCCTCGATGAGTACGCAGCCCACCGTATGGCCCCCGATGTCCATGCCGAGGATGGAGTCGGCGGCGCTAGCCACTTCCTCCCCGTCCCCGGCCAACTTGATCCCGCCGGCCTTGCCCCGACCTCCGATGTGTACCTGGGCCTTCACCACGACCGGATATCCGAGCCGGTCAGCGACCTCACACGCCTCGGAAACGCTCTGAGCCACGAAGCCGGGCGACACGGGAAGCCTGTAGCGGCTGAAGAATTCTTTTCCCTGGTACTCGAGGAGATCCACGAGCCGTGATTCTATCCCCGTGCTGGACAGCCTCCCATCAGCGGAGGCGGTCGCCATCCTGCCTACCCATCTCCGGAGGCAATCCATCGTCTGACGGCGCAGGCACCGGTCAGACTCTGATCACGTCGAGTCCGTCCAGTAGAGGGAAGTCTTCATCCTGGGTGACAACGGCAATGTCGAGCGCCATCGCCGTCGCGGCAATCCATGAGTCGTTGACCGGCATCCGTAGCCCGTTGTCGCGCAGGATCAGGCACAGCCGAGCCCATGCCGCAGCAACCTCTCCGTCGATTGGTAGAGGGTCGAACGCCAACGCCGCTGAGAGTGTGCCGAGCCGGCGGTCTCGCGTCGCCACATCGCCTGCAGCGAGCACTCCGGCCCTCAACTCGCCGATGGTGATCACCGATACTGCCAACTCCTCGGGCATGGCTCGCTCGGCGATCAGCCGGCCGCTCTCCCGCGCGATGAACACCGATGTGTCGGCGAGACCCCGACTTGTTACCACGGAATGTCGTCTGTGGTCTCGCCCGCCAGCAGCACAAGATCCTCAGCCAGGCCGGGATCGGCCTGGTAAGGCAGAACCTCACGGACAAACCGATCACGCGATATCCATGCTGGTCGACGAGCAACCGGTGACAATTCGGCGACCGGACGTCCCCGCACGGTGACCGTGATCCGTTGGCCCTCGGCCACGCTCTCCAAGAGCGCTCCGGTGCGATTGCGTAACTCCCTGGAAGCAACTTCTCTCATGAGATGACTGTAGCACAAATGCTACAGTTGTCGCACCGGTAGTCCGGCCCTCAGCGGGAACCGACGTTGGATTCCACCCATGCGGTCACTTCGGCCAGGGGGGTTCCGGGCGTGAAGATAGCCGCTATCCCCTGCTCCATTAGCACCTCGGCATCGTGTTCGGGGACTATCCCACCGCCGAAGACCACAACGTCGGCCGCAGCCCGCTCCCGGAGCAACTCCACGACCGCAGGGAAGAGGGTCATGTGGGCACCGGAGAGCGCAGAGAGGCCGATGGCGTTCACGTCCTCCTGGATGGCCGTCTCCACGATCTGGGCCGGGGTCTGGTGGAGGCCCGAGTAGATGACCTCGTTCCCCGCGTCCCGGAGCGCCCTGGCCACGACCTTGGCGCCCCGGTCATGGCCGTCCAGGCCGGGTTTGGCAACCAGGATGCGTCGGGGCATGCGATGCTCGGCCTCCCGTTACTTGCGAGAGACACCGGGAAGGGACATGGCCCGCTTCCGCTCGATGTCGTCGACCATCTCTCGGAACGAGGCCGCGAAACTGCTCACACCGTCCCGCTCCAGCTTGGCCGCCACGGCGTCGTAGTCGACCCCCACCGCCTCGAGATCCTCCAGCACCATCACCCCGTCCGCCATCTGGTTGATCCCGAGCACTTCCGGCGTGTCAGGCCCATGGTCCTGGTACGCCGCGATGGCCGACTCCGGCAAGGTGTTGACGGTCTCGGGCGCCACCAGCGTGTCGATGTACAGGGTGTCGGAATAGGCCGGGTTCTTGGTGGAGGTTGACGCCCAGAGCGGCTTCTGCACGTTGGCGCCTTTCCGGCGGAGCCGGAACCAGCGATCGGACGAGAACGCCCGCAGGAACTCCAGGTAGGCGACACGGGCGTTGGCCACCGCGCTCCGGCCAGCCAGCGCGCCCGCCTGAGAAATACCGATCACACCAAGGCGCTTGTCCACCTCGGTGTCGAAGCGGGAGACGAAGAACGAGGCCACCGAGTTGACGGTTGCCGGGTTGCCGCCCACCTCCCGGAACCGCTCCAGGCCGCTCATATAGGCGTCGATCACAGCGAGATAGCGCTCCAGCGAGAAGATGAGGGTGACGTTCACCGAGATGCCTTCCGCTACGGCCGCCTCGATGGCCGTCAGGCCTGCCCGGGTCGCCGGTATCTTGATGAGCAGGTTGGGACGGTCGACCCGCTTCACCCAGTCGCGAGCCTCCGCGACCGTGGCCTCCGGCTCGTGAGCCAGTTCGGGCGACACCTCGACCGATACGAACCCGTCCAGACCGCCCGACCGGCGATGAGTGGGCGCCATGACCTCGCAGGCCCGGCGGATGTCACTGGTGACGACCGCCGTGTAGATCTCGTCAACATCGGCATCGTGGGCGACCAACTCGTTGATCTGGGCGTCGTAGGAGTCTCCGGACAGCATCGCCTTGGCGAAGATCGTGGGGTTGGAGGTGACCCCGCTGATCCCGGCCTCGACGTATCTTTCCAACTCGCCGGATTGCAGCATCTCCCTGGAGATGGAATCGAGCCACACCGACTGCCCCAACGCCCCGAGGGCATGAAGCCTCGAGCCTCTGTCCTCGAACACGCCCAGCCTCCCCGGTCTCGTGCCGCCACCTGCCGGCGACTCCATCACCATGCCTGCCCAACGGTAATACGGACCGCCCGCCTAGCCAGATCTAGACCTTTTCCAGCGGGGCCCAGTGAACGAGGAGCCGCTTGGTGCCCTTGGTCGGGAAGTCGACCTCGACCTGGGCGCCGCCACCGGCGCCCTCCACCCGCACCACCCGGCCGATCCCCCAGACGTCGTGTCGCACCCGATCGTCCACCGCCAGTTCGGTATCGGCCCGCGCCCGGCGGCGCCCGCCGATCGACTCCCGCCGGTGATCCCGCAGGCGCCTGCCCAGCTTGCTGACCAGGCCGACCGGAATCTCCCTCAGGAACCGGGAGGGCGGGTTGTAGGTTGACATCCCGTACAGCAGGCGGGACCGGGCGGCCGAGAGGTACAGGCGCTCCTGAGCCCTGGTGAGGCCTACGTAGCACAGCCGGCGCTCCTCCTCGAGCTCGTCATGATCGGTGAGAGCCCTGGCATACGGGAAGACCCCGTCCTCCATGCCCACGATGAAAACCACCGGGAACTCGAGGCCCTTGGCGTTGTGCAGGGTCATGAGGGTCACCGCCCCCCCTTCATCTTCCAGTTCGTCGGTATCGCTGACCAGGCTGACCGATTCCAGGAACCGCTCCACCAGGCGCATCCCACCCGGTTCTTCCCCCTCCTCCGGCAGCGCGGCGAGCTCGAACTCCTCCGCACCGGAGATAAGCTCGCGCAGGTTCTCCGCCCTCCCCTGTGCCTCCACGGTGCCCTCGCGCTCAACCGCCTCGAGATAGCCGACCTCCTCCAGCACCGCCCTCACCGCTGCGGCCGGACCGGACTCGGCATGGCCGGCGACCTTCTCCATATCGCCAAGGAAGGAATCGATAGCGCGGTGGGCCCGCTTCGCCAGCGAGTCGTTCTCCGCGTGACGCCGGGCCGCCTCGAAGAAGGTGATCTCCTCCGACTCCGCGAAGCGGTCCAGCCAGCCGATCGTCACGCGGCCGATCCCCCGCCGGGGTAGGTTGATGATCCGGCGCGCCGACACCTCGTCGGCCGGGTTGACCAGCACCCGCAGATAGGCCAGTACGTCCTTGATCTCGCGCCGCTCGTAGAACCGGACCGTACCGATCACCCGGTAGGACACGCCGAAACGGGCAAAACTCTCCTCCACGGCCCGGCTCTGGGCGTTGACCCGGTAGAAGACCGCCATTCGCGACAGGTCGAAGCCCTCTCTCGACAGCTTTCTGATCTCCTCGGCCACGAACCCGCCCTCGTCGGCTTCGTCCTCGGCGGTGTAGAGCGAGATCGGAGCACCCTGGCCGAGGTCGCTCCACAGCCGCTTCGGCCGGCGGCGCCCGTTGTGGGAGATCACCGCGTTGGCGGCTTCCAGGATGGTCTGGGTGGAGCGATAGTTCTGGTCCAGCACCACCACCCGCGCCTGGGGGAAGTCCCGCTCGAAGTTGAGGATGTTGCGGATGTCGGCCCCTCGGAACGCGTAGATCGACTGATCGGAGTCCCCGACCGCGCAAATGTTGGCCCGGTCCCCGCCAAGCTGGCGGACCAGGACGTACTGGGCGCGGTTGGTGTCCTGGAACTCGTCGACATGCAGGTAGCGGAACCGCTCGCGGTAGTACTGGAGCACCTCCGGGAAGGCGTCGAAGACCTCGGCGGCGACCATGAGGAGATCGTCGAAGTCCATCGCCGAGTTCTTCAACAACTGCTCCTGGTAGAGGCGGTAGATGTCCGCCTCTACCTCGTGCCGGAAGTTCCCTCCCTGTTCGCGGAAGCTCTCGTAGTCCACCAACTCGTTCTTGGCGTTCGAGATCTTGGCCCGCATCGCCCGGGGCTGGAAGGTCTTCGGGTCCAGACGCAGATCGCGGATCACCTGGTTGATGGCCCGGAGCGAGTCCTGGGCGTCGTAGATCGTGAACTGTGACGAGTAGCCCAGCCGGGGCGCCTCCCTGCGGAGGATCCTCACGCAGGCGGAGTGGAAGGTGGATACCCACATCCCCTTGGCGCGCGGGCCGACCAACCTCTTGACCCGCGCCTTCATCTCGCCGGCCGCCTTGTTGGTGAACGTGATGGCGAGGACCTCCCACGGAGCCACCCCGAGGTCGCGTATCAGGTGGGCGACCCGGTAGGTGAGCACTCTGGTCTTGCCCGAGCCGGCGCCCGCCACCACCAGCACAGGACCCTCGGTGGCGGCCACCGCCTCCCGCTGGGCCGGGTTGAGATCGGCGAATAGCGGAGAGTCCACCGGGTCGTCGGGAGCAGCGTCGGTTGTGATCATCTGGACCATCCCGGCCATGTTAACCAAGCCCCCTGTCATCTAATCACAGCATTGTGATTACACGACATGCGTGTACAACGGTCTCGGGGCGCCTGCCAGAATGACCCACCGACCTCGCCGGCCGCATCAGGAGACACCGATGAGCCCACCGCCCCTCTACCTCCAGCCCGGCCGGATCGGGACGGTGACCACCGCCAACCGGATCGTGCGCGCCGCCACGTCCGAGACCATGGCCGCACCCGGCGGTGAGGTACTGGACTCCTACGTGGGCCTCTACCGGCGCCTCGCCCGGGGCGGCGCGGGCCTCATCCTCACCGGCCACATGTACGTCGACCCGCGCGGGCAGGCCAGCCGCCACCAGACCGGGATCCACCATGATGGCGTGATCCCTTCCCTCCGGCGCGCCACCCGCGCCGTGCACGAGGCCGGCGGGACGATCTTCGCCCAGCTCGGCCATTGCGGTAGCCAGACCATGATGTCGTCCATCACCCCGGTGGCTCCCTCGCCGGTGCCGAACGCCATGTACGCCCACCAGCCCGAGGAGCTGTCCGAGGGCGGCATCGAGGCATTGGTCCTGGCCTTCGGCGACGCGGCCGGGCGGGCCCGCGATGCGGGTTTCGACGGCGTCCACATCCACGGCGGCAACGGTTACCTGATCTCGGAGTTCTGCTCACCCCACGCCAACACCAGGGAGGACGGCTGGGGTGGTGACGCCGAGCGCCGCGGCCGGTTCTTCATGGAGGTCTACGAGGCCGTGCGCGCGGCCGTCGGGGCAGGGTTCCCGGTAACCGCGCGGCTCAGCGTGGAGGACTCGGTTCCGGGCGGCCTGCGACGGGAGGAGTCACTGCAGCGGGCCAAGTTGCTGGCGGAGCGGGGCATCGACGGATTCGAGACCACTTTCGGCGTGATGCGTAGCTACGCCGAGAACATCCGCCCGTACGTGGCGGTCGGCCGTCGTCAGGCCTGGAGGCAGGTGGTGGCGCCGCGATGCTGGAAGCCGGAGGGCCCCGAGGCCTACTACCGGCCCTTCGCACGGGCCGTCCGCCGGGCTGCCGGCGTACCCACGATCCTGGTGGGAGGCATGCGGACCACCGGCACGATGACCGACGTGCTGGCCTCCGGCGACGCCGACTTCGTGGCCATGGCCCGCCCGTTCATCCGCGAACCCGACCTGGTGCGGAAGCTCGAGGCCGGGCGTAAGGGCGGCGTCGAGTGCGTGTCATGCAACATGTGCCTGGCCCACGACGGCTGGGATCCCCTCCAGTGCTGGCGCGACACCCCCGCCAACGTCATCCGCCATGTCGGAAAGCGCTACTGGACCAACCGCCGCAACCCGCAGTAACACGGTGTTAAGGCTCTGCCGGTAGGCCGGGCTACTCCCACTCGATGGTGGCGGGTGGCTTGGAGGAAATGTCGTAGGCCACCCGGTTGATTCCCGGAACCTCGTTCATCACCCGGCGGGAGATCCGCTCGAGGACCGGATACGGGATCCGGGCGAAGTCCGCCGTCATGGCATCCTCGGAGGTGACCGCTCGCACCACGAGGGCGTGGGCGTAGGTCCGCCCATCGCCCTGCACCCCCACTGTCCTGACGTCGGGCAGCACCGCGAACGACTGCCATATCTCCCGGTAGAGCCCGGCGCGGTGGATCTCCGCGGTGACGATGGCGTCGGCCGCCCGGAGGAGTTCCAGCCGTTCCCGGGTGATTCCTCCGATCACGCGTACCGCCAGGCCGGGACCGGGGAAGGGCTGGCGCCAGACGATCTCCTCGGGAAGCCCCAACTCCTCCCCCACCGCCCGGACCTCGTCCTTGAATAGATCTCGAAGCGGCTCGATGAGCTCGAAATCGAGGTTGTCGGGGAGCCCGCCCACGTTGTGGTGGGTCTTGATGGTGGCGGCGGAGGCGCCGCCGGACTCGATGACATCCGGATAGAGGGTGCCCTGGACCAGGAACCGAGCATCAGGGATGCCCGCGGTGGCCTCCTCGAAGGTGCGGATGAAGAGCTCACCGATGATCCGGCGCTTACGCTCGGGATCGGCCACTCCTGCCAGCGCGTCCAGGAACCGATCGGCGGCGTCGACCCGTACCAGGTCGACCTCGAAGTTCCGGCGGAAGGTCTCATCGACCTGCTCGGCCTCGCCGGCGCGCAGCAGCCCATGATCCACGAACACGCAGGTGAGGCGGTCCCCGACCGCCCGATGGACCAGGGCGGCGGCCACCGCCGAGTCCACCCCGCCGGAGAGGCCGCACACGACCCTGGCGTCTCCCACCCTGGCCCGGATGGCGCTGACCTGCTCGGTGATGATCGACCCGCCGGTCCAATCCTGCGCTGCCCCGCACGCGTCCCTCACGAACCGCTCCATCACTTCGAACCCGTGGTCTGTGTGGACCACCTCGGGGTGGAACTGGACGCCGTAGTAACCGCGCTCCGGCTGCTCCATGGCCGCCACCGGCGAGCCCGGCGTAGTGGCTACGCCGGCAAACCCCTGCGGCGGTTCCGTGACGGCATCCATGTGGCTCATCCAGACATCCTGGCGCGCCGGGGTTCCGGCCAGCAGCAGCGAGTCGCCGGTCACGTCGAGCGAGGTACGTCCGTACTCGGCCTCGCCGGTGCGCTCCACCGTGCCGCCAAGCAGGTGCGCCAGCAGCTGGTGGCCGTAGCAGATGCCGAGCACGGGGACACCCATCTCCAGGAGGCCGGGGTCGATCAGGTAGGCGTCATCGGAGTAGACGGACAGCGGGCCGCCGGACAGCACGAGACCGAGCGGGTGGTGGCGCCGGACCTCCTCAACGCTGATATCGCGGGACACGATCAGGGAGAAGACCCCGGCCTGGCGGATCCTGCGGGCGATCAGTTGGGCGTACTGGGCGCCCAGATCGACCACCAGCACCGGACGATGGCAGGCATCCCCGCCGGTAGGCGGAACAGGATTCAAGAACCCATCCCGACTCGCTGGCTCCGCTGCAGGGCCTTCCCCTCGGTCCGGACCGACGGCGCCACCACCAACTCCGCCTTGTGGAACTCCTTGAGGTCGGCATATCCCGTGCTTGCCATGGCCAGCCGCAGCGCCCCGAACAGGTTCTGGCGGCCGTCGTTCTCGCGGGCCGGACCCACCAGGATCTGCTCCAGGGTGCCCAGTTGCCCGGTCATCACCCTCGTGCCCCTTGGAACCGACGGATGGAAGGTGGCCATTCCCCAGTGGGCGCCTCGACCCGGCGCCTCGATCGCCGAGGCCAGCGGCGAGCCGATCATCACCGCGTCCGCCCCGCAGGCGATCGCCTTGGCGATGTCACCACCGGTGCTCATACCGCCGTCCGCTATCACGTGGACATACCGCCCGGCCTCGGCCAGGTACCGGATCCGGGCGCCGGCGGCGTCGGCGATGGCGGTGGCTTGCGGCACCCCCATCCCCAGCACCCGGCGGGTGGTACACGCCGCGCCGGGACCCACCCCGACCAGGATTCCTGCGGCGCCGGTGCGCATCAGGTGGATCGCTCCGGCGTAGGAAGCGCACCCACCCACGATCACGGGGAGGTCCAGGCCGGCGATGAAGGATGAAAGGTCGAGGGGATCGTCGCGGCTGGAGACGTGCTCGGCCGATACCACAGTGCCCTGGATCACCAGGACGTCGAGCCCGGCCTCCACCACCCCGTCGATGTAACGCTCCACGCTCTGTGGGGTCAGCGATGCGGCGGCCACCACCCCCGCCGACTTGATGTCGGAGATGCGCTCTCGCATGAGGTCAGGGTCGATGGGCGCCTGGTACAACTCCTGGAGGCGGGCGGTGGCGTGGTCTGCGGGTAGCTCCGCCACCTCCTCGAACACCGGTTCGGGATCCTGGTAGCGGGCCCACAAGCCCTCGAGGTTCAGCACACCCAGACCTCCGAGCCGGCCGATGGCCACCGCGGTCGATGGGGACACGGCCGAGTCCATGGCCGACCCGAGCATCGGCAGCCCGAACCGGTAGCCGTCCAACTCCCAGGTGAGGTTGACGTCGTCGGGATCACGGGTGCGGCGGCTGGGGACTATGGATATGTCGTCGAAGCCGAAACCGCGCCGACCCGCCTTACCCAAGCCTATCGAAATATCCACCTGTCAACCTTCCGAGTGCGCTCCAAGAAAATACCAGACCCTCCACCGGCGCCCGGCACTAGCCTGGCGGGTCAGTGCTGGAAGCTCGCTGGCGTTGGCACGACGCCCTTACGGTCCTGGGAGCAGGAGTCCTTGGGGCGGTGGTCGCAGGACTGCTCGCCGGCGCACTCGGCGCGGATACCGCCGACCCGCACTTCTACTTCTGGGTCCTGATTCCCCTCCAGAACCTAGGCCACATCGGCGCGCTCGCCCTGATCGGAAGGGTTCGAGGGTTCCCGGACCTGGCCAACGCTCTGTCGTTCGAGGTCGAGCCGCACCACGCCCGTTGGGTAGTGGCCGGCGCGGCCATGTCGATAGTGCTCGCCTGGCTCGCGGCCGGTCTGCGTTTCCTTTTGGGCGTCGAGGACGCGACCCCCCAGGGGATCGTGGAAGCGGTCACCGAGACCCGCGGAACCGGCACGATGGCGGCGGTGGTGGTGAGCGTGGCGGTGCTGGGACCGGTCGTGGAGGAGATGATCCACCGCGGGCTGGTCTTCCGCATGCTCGGGGGAGACAACCGCAAGCCGGTCACGGCCGTGATCGTCACCTCTGTCCTGTTCAGCGCCATCCATCTGGTGGATCCGTCGCTGTACAGCGCGGCCGGCGCCGTCACCCTCGTGGTCCTCTTCGCGTTCGGGTTGTTCCTGGGAACGCTCCGGGCACGAACCGGTACCCTCGGACCCCCCATCTTCGCCCACAGCGGCTTCAACCTGACGACGCTGGTCGTGCTGTACTTCTTCCCGACCCCCTTGTCTAGTCTCTAGTTGTTAGTTTATAGTTTCTAGTTGATCGCTATCAATCAATTCTAGCGACTAGCGACTAGCGACTAGCGACTAGATATTCCGATCAGGCGGCGCACGCCGATCATGGTCTCCTCGGCCCTGGTTCGGGCCTCTTCCGCGCCCTCTGACATGATCCGCTCCACATCGTGGTCGTCCAGGTCGAGATAGGCTCGGCGCACCGGCGACAGCCCCGAGATCACCGCCTCGGCAACGGTTTGCTTGAACCGTCCGTAGCCGGCGGAGCGGTGCTCCTCCGCCAGTTGGCGGACGCTGCGGCCCGTGAACGCGGACAGGATGTCCAGCAGGTTGCTGATCCCCGGCTTGCGCTCCACGTCGTAGGCGACCAGGTTGCCGGAGTCGGTGACCGCCCGCCGGACCTTGGTGACGATGGTGTCGGCGTCGTCGGTCACGATTATCCGCGAGCCCGGATCCGGATCGGACTTGGCCATCTTGGATGTGGGGTCCTTCAGCGACATCACCCGTGCTCCCACCGGGGGGGTTATCTGTTCGGGAACCGGGAAGAAGTCGCCGTATCGGGAATTGAACCGATCAACGAGATCCCGGGTGAACTCGAGATGCTGGGTCTGGTCGTTGCCGACCGGCACGGCATGCACGCGGTGGACCAGGATGTCGGCTGCCATCAGGACCGGATAGGAGAACAGACCCAGGTTCTGCCCGCCCTTGTCCTCCTTCTCCTTGTACTGGGTCATCCGGCCCAGGTGGCCCATCGAGGCGAAGGTTCCCATGATCCAGGACAACTCGGCGTGCTGCGGAACCTGGCTCTGGTAATACACCAGGGAGCGGCCGGGGTCGATCCCCGCCGCCAGCAGGATCTTGGCGGTCCGCAGCCGGGCCCGCGCCAGTTCGGCCGGGTCTTGAGGGAGGGTCAGGGCATGGAGATCGACAACGCAGTAGACCGTGGCGTACTCGTCCTGCATGGCCACCCAGTTGCGGAGCGCTCCCATGTAGTTGCCGATGTGGATGTCACCGCTGGGCTGGATCCCCGAAAACACCCTTTTCGTGGTCACCTCATCACCTCCGCTCAGTCATCCAGAGGTTACGCGGACCGGCCGATGACCGCTAAATGGTCCGCGTCGCGGTCTAGCGATCAACCGGCGGTCCCGGAATGGGTGTTGACATACCGGATCGGATCAGCGACACTCGGGGCGAGATGAGTATCCACACCGGGATCATTATCGACTAGGGCATAGGGAAACGACCCTGTGCCCGCAACCCTGCGCTCCGGCGCAGGGTTCTTTATTTGGCAAGAACGTTCCGCCGGCCGTTACGAGGGAGGGTACTGAAAAATGTCCGGTTGGTCGAGAGTCGGCCTATGAAGCCCCAGGTCAAGGGATCGCAGGCCAACCTATCCCCGTCCTTTTCAGCACCCTCCTAGGGTGGCTCGCATGGCACATCCCCGACTCGAAATCTACGACACGACCCTGCGCGACGGGGCGCAGCAGGAGGGCATCTCGCTGACCGTCTCCGACAAGTTGCGGATCGCCGCCTTGCTGGACGACCTCGGCGTCGGCTACATCGAGGGCGGATGGCCCGGGGCCAACCCGAAGGACAGCGAGTTCTTCAAGCGGGCACGTTCCGAACTCAACCTCCGCACCGCGTCGTTGACTGCGTTCGGCGCCACGCGCCGGCCCCGCCGCTCTGTCGAGGGCGATCCGCAGATGCTCAACCTGCTCGAAGCGGAGACGGACGTGGTCTGCATCGTCGGGAAGGCGTGGGACTACCACGTCCGGGAAGCCCTCCTGACGGACCTCGACGACGGCGTCGCCATGGTGGCGGAGTCGGTGGCCTACCTGAGACGCCACGGCCGGCGCGTCTTCTTCGACGCGGAGCACTTCTTCGACGGCTACCGGTCGAACCCGGACTTCTCCATCAGAGTGCTCCGCGCCGCACTCGAGGAGGGCGCCGAGCGTCTGGTCCTGTGCGATACCAACGGTGGGCGCCTGCTGCCGGACATCGCCGGCGCCATCGACCACGTCCAGGAGGCCCTTCCGGACGCCGAACTGGGCGTGCATTTCCACAACGACGCCGGCTGTGCGGTGGCCTCGTCGCTGACGGCCGTCGAGATGGGCATCCGCCAGGTGCAGGGGTGCATCAACGGCTACGGAGAGCGCACGGGTAACGCCGACCTCTCCACCATCCTCCCCGACCTCGTGCTCAAGATGGGAGTCCCGGTACTCGAACCGGGCCGACTCAAGATCCTGTCGCCCATCGCCCACCACATCGCCGAGATCGTGAACGTCAGCCTCGAACCCCAAAGCCCGTTCGTCGGCGCGTCGGCCTTCACCCACAAGGCCGGCCTGCACACCTCGGCGCTGGCCCGGCGTCCCGACGCCTACGAGCACCAGGACCCGGCTCAGGTAGGCAACCGGACCCGCACCGTGGTCTCGGAACTGTCGGGACGCTCGACCATCCTCGCCAAGGCCCGGGACCTTGGTATCGCGCTCACCAGCGGCCAGGCCGCCGATGTGCTGGACGAGATCAAGCACATGGAGAACCGCGGCTATCACTTCGAGGCCGCCGACGGATCGTTCGAGCTGATGCTGAGGCAGGCCGGCGGCTGGTCGCACGACTTCTTCGAGTTGGAGTCGTTCCGGGTCTCGACCGAGCATCGGTCCGATGCGCTGGTCATGGCGGAGGCCACGGTCAAGATCGTCATCCGGGGCGAGCGGGTGATAAGGACCGGCGAAGGCAACGGTCCGGTCAACGCACTCGACCAGGCGCTGAGGGAAGCGCTCAGGCACCACTATCCCCACCTGGACACGCTGCGCCTCACCAACTACAACGTGCGCGTCCTGGACGCCACCGCCTCGACGGCCGCGGTGGTGAGGGTCTTCATCGAGATGAGCGATGGCCCGTCGACCTGGGGATCCATCGGGGTGCACGAGAACGTTATCGAAGCCACGTGGGAGGCGATGGCGGACGGGATCGTCATCGGCCTGCTCCGGGCCGGAGCGGAACCGATCGGCGCGCTCGCCATGGGATTGTGAGCAGCGGCGTACCCCCCGTCGACGAGTCGTTGCTCAGCCAGGCCGTCCACCTGGCCAGGCTGGCCGGACAACTCACCCTGCGTTGGTATGACGGATCCACGGAGGTGATGGTCAAGGGGGACGGAAGCCCGGTTACGGAGGCGGACCGGGAGGCGGAGCGGCTCCTCCGCACCGAAATCGCCCGGCTATTCCCCGACGACGGCATCGTGGGGGAAGAATTCGCCGACACCGCCGGGTCGTCAGGACGCACCTGGTTCATCGACCCCATCGACGGCACGCAGTCCTTCATCCGGAGCGTCCCGTTGTTCGCGACACTGCTCGCTCTCGAGGATGAGCACGGCGTGGCTGTGGGGGTCATAGACCTCCCCGCCCTGGGCGAGACCATGGCGGCCGGCCGGGGCCTCGGCTGTTACCTGAACGAACGCACCGTATCGGTGCGCCGCCGGTCCGACCTGGAGGGCGCGGCACTATGCACCAGCGGCTTCGACCTGCTTCCCCAGGACATGGCCGAACGCCTCCAGGCCGGGCCGATGATGCTGCGGGGATGGGGCGACGCCTACGGTTACAGCCTGGTGGCTTCGGGGCGGGTGGACGTCATGCTCGACCCGATCGTCAACCCGTGGGACGTGGCGCCGATGGTTGTCATCCTCTCGGAGGCCGGCGGCAGGTTCACAGACCTGTCCGGAGAACCATCGTTCCGGTCCGGAACCGGCCTGGCGACCAACGGGGACATCCATGATGCCGTCCTCGACCTCGTCACCGGTCGCTCAGCCGCCGGTCGCGCCTAACCGAGCAGCACCTCTACCAGTACGGCTCCAGGCCGATCAGCCGGCGAACCATGCGAGCCGTCGCTCCCCACAGGGTGTCGCCGTCGAGGTCGAACATGAACACCTGGTGGCCCTTCCACGACTTGCTGCGCCAGCGGGTCTCGTCAAGGAGGGAACCTACGGTCGGAGTGTGGATCCGATCCACCTCGTTCGGATCGGGTCGCAGGCTGGGCACTCCGGCGAGTCGTCCGACCACGGGCACGACCAGGAGCGGATAGCTCACGGTGTGGATGGCGGGCAGGTAGCCGAGCACTTCGACCGTGGCCGGCTCGATGCCGACCTCTTCGCGGGCTTCGCGAAGGGCGGTGTCGAGGGGCCTCTCCCCCGGCTCCGGCTTGCCGCCGGGAAAGGCGACATCCCCACCGTGAGTGGGCATGTGGAGCGGACGACGGATCAGGACCAGCCGGAGGTCGTCTCCGTCCTCGTACAGGGGGGCCAGTACCGCCGCCTGCCGGGTTCCGTATTCGATCGGCGGCTCGGGTAGCAGGCGGGCGGGACTCCAGGGATGGTCCATCAGCGAAAGCTCGGAAAATGCCGGGAGCCCCGGGCAAGGGGATGCGAGTAGTAGCCGGGAACCGTCATCGCGGACAGTTTGCCACGGGCGAAACCGACCCGAGTTCGCTTCGTGGTACTCCCAGCCATGCTGTGCACCGAATAGCGGTTCGTTGTTCCGGCCGGATAGGCTCGCGATTGCCATGCGAATCCCGGCCCGAGACCTGTTACCCCCGGTGGCGCGCTATACGGAACGTTTACTGCTCCGGCCCTTCAGGCGGCGTGACATCGAAGCCCTCTACGCCGCGGTTCGCGACTCCCAGGCGGAGTTGGCCGAATACCTGCCCTGGGCCACCAAGGCCTTCACGCGTGCGGGAGCGGCCGGCTTCGTCAGGGAGAGCATTCGCTCGTGGCGCGAGGGCAAGGCCTACGACTTCTCGATCCGGCTCCAGGAGAGGCCCGAGCGCCACGTCGGCAACATCAGCATCTGGCATGTCTCCCGAAGCTCGCGATCCGGCGAGATCGGCTACTGGATCCGTACGGAGGACACGGGCCGGGGCATCGCCACCGAAGCCACCCATGAGGCACTCCGGATCGGGTTCGGAGAACTGTCCATGCACCGCATGGTCCTGCGGGTAGCGGTCGGCAACAAGGCCAGCGAGAGGGTGGCCACCAAACTCGGGTTCGTGCGCGAAGGGGTCCTACGAGAAGATATTCAGGTGGGCGGTCGCTGGATGGACCACTCGGTCTGGGGCCTCCTCGACCACGAGTACCGGCGCCTGGCCCGAACCGACCTCAGGGGGGAGAACCCGGACTCCGGCGACCCGGATCGTCGATAGGCCAGGACACGATGACTGCCTGGCCTATCCACTAACGAGCTTTATCAGCTGCCTTCGGTGCTCGCCGGATGAGCCCGGACGAAGTCCAGCACCTCGCTACGGAAGAACTTGAAGGTCCTACCGCCCGGAAGGCGGTAAGCGGGAAGGCGGCCTTCCCTCGCGTACTTCCGGATCATCTGGACATCCATGCCCAGAAGGTCGGCCACCTCGTTGGCGCCGAGAATCTTGTCTTCGCTTTGCATCTGCCCGCTTCCTTGGTCGGATACCATGACGGTTGCCTGTCGTGACCCGAGACGCCTCTGACCCCTTCGGTCAAAGCCCGCCTCTCGTGGGTAACTAGGGTAGTTTAGCGTAATTCTATGACTATTGCCAACAATAGGCTCGAAGAGGCACGCCAAGGAGCACAACCATACCGAAAATGTACGAATGACCAGGCTCTTTAGGGCTTACGACCGGGCTCGTGTCGTCTATACGATAACGGTTTTCGTACTTCTGGCGTCACTGGATAACGCTGCAATCGCGCTCTATCCGGTACTCACGAACGTAATAGCCGCCGACCTCGGAGAGAGCCGGGCCCGCGTGGCGCTGGTCACCGCCCTGGTCATCCTCGTAACCGCTCTGACGGCGGTGGGCTGGGGATACATAGGTGATCGGTCGCGACGCAAGCCCCTCCTCTTCTGGGCCACGCTGGCATGGAGCGGCGGGTTGGTGCTGGTCGCAAGATCGGGCTCCCTCACCGAACTGGCGCTGTGGTCGGTCCTGGTCGGTGCCGGCCTGGGCGCCATCGCCTCGGTCGGTTTCTCGGTGATCTCCGACTTCATCCCTCCGAGGCGTCGAGGTCTGGCAATGAGCTTCTGGGGCCTGTCCCAGGGCGCCGGGGGCTTCTTCGGCATCCTGGTGGGCGGTGTCCTGGGGGCGTCCGACTGGAGGCGCCCGTTCGTCGGGCTGGCATTGGTCGGCGCCGCGGTCGCCCTCCTGTACCTGACCACGGCCGAAGCACACCGGGGCCGGGCGGAGCCGGAGCTGGCCGAGGCACTGGCCGCCGGAGGCACCTACGACTACCGCATCGAACGATCCGACTTAAAGAAGCTCTGGAAGATCCGCACCAACCCTTGGCTCGTGCTCCAGGGCCTGACCGCCCAACTCGCGTACGGATCCTTGGTCTGGGTGCCTCTCCTGTACCAGAGCAAGGTCGAGGCTGACGGGTACGACCTCGCCACCGCCACGGCGGTCGGAGCTGTCTTCGGCGCCATATTCCAACTGGGCGGGGTTGCCTCCATCCTGGCGGGGCATCTGGGGGACCGCCTGCAGCTCAGGACCGCCCGGGCCCGAGCCGCGATCTCAGCAACCGGCATCCTGGGCGCCATCCCCTTCTTCGTCGCGTTCTTCTTCATCCCGTTGCGCGGCCTCGAAATCCCCACGGATCAGGGAAGCATGGCCATCGTCCTGGCCACTCTCGGCAGCGTGGTCACCAACCCGTACGCGGCCAGCGCCTTCCTGCTGATCCTGGTGGCCGTCATCCTCAGCTCGGCCGACTCCCCCAACTGGTTCGCCCTCATCTCCGACGTGAACCTGCCCGAGCATCGGGGGACCGTGTTCGGGATCGCCAACCTTTCCAACGGGGTGTCGCGGGCGGCGGGGAACGGACTCACCGTTCCGGTGGCCGCGGCGCTCGCTGCCAGCTTCGCGGCGCCGCTGAACTACGCCATCGGCCTGGCCCTCTTCCAAGTCTTCTTCATCCCGACGGGCCTGTGCTACTGGATGGCGTCCCGGACGTGCCCCGGCGACATCGCCCGGGCGCGGGCCGTGCTGGCCGAGCGGGGGCGCCGGGCTCGACCGGATACCCGACCGATTGATGAGACATCCGGCTAGCCACGCCCTCCAGCACCACACGCCATGCGTTAGCCTTGGTCGGTCAGGGCCTCAGCACCGCCCGGAGCCCGGCCACATTTCCGCTACAGAAAGGACCCTTCTTGCCCAAGGATGATGTGCTACGGGTTCAAGGCAGCGTCGTCGAGACCCTGCCCAATGCCATGTTCAACGTAAAGATCGATGGTGGCCTCGAGGTGCTCGCCCGAGCCTCGGGCAAGATGCGACGGGGACGGTTCATCCGTATTCTGCCCGGTGACCGAGTCGACGTGGAGCTGTCCGCCTACGACCCCAGCCGCGGGCGCATCGTCTGGAGATACAAGTAGCAGCCGGTTGCTGAGGTAGCCCGCAAGACAACGGCTACCAGAACATCATCCTGATAGCCGCCCCGACCGCCGCGACCACCAGCACCCACCTCGCCCAAGCCGATCCCTTGCGTACCGCCAGCCGCGCGGCCAGGTAGGCGCCCGACGAGAACCCGAAGGCCAGGATCACGCCGAGCCACAGATCCACATGCCCGGCCCAGAAGTAGAAAGGCAGGCTGACCACCGAGTAGGCGGCGATGATCACGACCTTGGCGCCGTTCCCCCGCAGCATGCTGAACCCGGAGCCGAGCACCAGGGCGGTCAGCAGGAGGATCCCCACCCCGATCTGGACGAACCCTCCGTAGAAACCGATGAAGAAGAAGGCGACGGTCCGACCGACGGGACCAAGCCGGGAGGGCGCCTCCTCCAACCACTGCTTGGTGTTGACCACCGCCGAGACCGCCACCAACAAGAGCACGACCGCGAAGACCCGTTGCATCCCGTCCGGCGGGATCAGGGTGGCGATCCACGCTCCCAGGCCGGCGCCGGCCAGGACAGGCGGTATCAGCACCGATATCCGGTTCCAGGGGACCGAGTCTCCCCGCTGGTACGCGGCGATGCCGGCCAGGTTGGCGAACAGGACCGGCACCCGGTTGGTGCCGTTGGCGATGTTGGCGTCGGACATGAGCGTGAGCAGCGGGATGGTCAGGGCCGATCCCCCACCGGCAACCGCGTTGATGAAGCCGGTGCCGAACCCTGCAACCAGCAGTAGGACGAGTTCCAGGGTCACGTACGGCTACAGATAGAGGCCGCCTCCGCCGTGGTCCTCATCGGGGGGAGAGCCGCCCCTGATCTGCTTCAGCTGGGCGCGAGCAGCCATCTGCTGGGTCATGATGGCCGCCTGGATGCCGTTGAACAGGCCCTCCAGCCAGCCGATCAACTGGGCCTGAGCCACCCTGATCTCCGCCTGGGTCGGAACTCCCTCATCCAGAGGGACGAACACCTCGGCCAACTCCTCCCGCAGGTCATCGGTCAGCACCGTATGGAGTTGCTCCAGGGTGGCGTCGAAGACCGCCTTCAACCTGGCTCGCCCTTCCTCGTCGAGCGTGGCGGTCCTGACCTCTTCCAGCATGGAGCGGGTCATGGACGCGATCCTGAGAAGCTTGGCGGGCTCCTCGATCCGGTCCGGAATGTCCTCCTCTTCGGTGGAGGTCTCCACCACCATGAGGCCGCCGGCCGATGCCCGAGCGTCGGTGTCCTTGCGGTCGTCGGTCATGGGGTCTTCTCCATATCGATCGGTAAATGGTACGGAGCGGGAACTCCTGGGGAGATCGGATTCGAGACTATCACGATTCCGGACCTTCCCTCCGCTCGCCGCGGATCCTTCACTCCGCCCAGTCGTCAAGGACCAGGCGACGATCCCGGCCGCGCCCCGACACCAGGCCGGCAAGGCCCGCCCAGAAAGCGGGCAATACCACACCCCAGAATCTCTTCCAGCCTGCCACCAGGAAAACGAGCACATGCAGGACGCCCAACCACCACAGATCAGCCCAGAGGTAAATCGCCATGAGGAACATCCCGTACTGGACAGCGACGCCCGCCATGACCGCGGCGGGATTGGACAGCAGAACCGACATGACCAGAACGCCGACGGCAACCGGCGCGGCCACCCACCACGAGAAGTAGCCCCCCAATCCGAGACCGAGACCCACAGCACTCGCCAACCAAGCGTCAGCGCGCAAGTCCCAGTCCTTCAAGCGGGTTTCACGACCGGCCCTGCGGGCCAGGCGGCCATCCAGAAAATCCGTCCACCACGCGACAACAACCAGCAGAACCGCGGCGTCCAGGCTGCGATTCGACACCAGCCAGAGCAGGATCGGGGCGCTCAACAAGCGCGCCAGCGTGAGCAGGTCGGCGACATCGGCCCGATCGAGTCCGGCCCCGACCCCGGATACGTCGCGGTCCATGGCTGCTTCCATCCGCTAACGGTGCCACCGAATCATATAAACAAGCACTGGCCTACGGGAGCTCTGCCGGGCCCGGTCAAGGGGGGCCGCTACCATCTGCGGTCCTCATCCGGCCCGTCACCTATCCAGCCCGCGTAGCTCAGGGGATAGAGCAACCGCCTCCTAAGCGGTAGGTCGCAGGTTCGAATCCTGCCGCGGGCGCGGCGTTCCGTATCGGTTCACACCGCCCTTTAGCTGGAGTCTGAGCTGTGGGTTATCCGCCGGGGTGGGGTTGTTGGGGGTGGTATTTGTCGAGGAAGGACTGGTAGGCCCGCTGTTGCTGCTGGTATGGGCTGAGGTACTCGACGTTGGTGGGATGCCGGTAGTGGGCCCAGGTCCGGGGTGGTAGAAGGCGGCGGCGGTGTGGTGGTGTGTGGGGGTCGATGCGGTGTCCCCTTCGGTGGATGGCGATGTGGTGGTGGTACCAGCACAGGGTCGCCAGGTTGTCGGCCGTTTCGGGACCACCGTCGTGTTTGGGGATGATGTGGTGGGTTTGGAGCCGGTAGCCGCTTTGGCAGGAGTCGATGACGCATTTGCGGTCCCTTGCGAGAACGGCTCTGCGGAGCCGTTTGGGGGTCTGCCGCTTGGGTGGACCGGTGTCCACGACCTGGCCGTCTTGGATGGTGATGGGTTCGATCCGTCCTTCGCACTCCACCGTCTCGACGGCTTGGGGTCCGACGCGTGGACCTCCGAACAGTTCGACGCCTTGGGTGTTGTCTGATCCCTCGGCGAGGATTTGGTCTTTGACCAACATGATGACGGGTTCTCGTCCGGCGGGGTCTCCTGGTTGGAGGTGTTGGTCGAGGTCGTCTTGGGCCATGGTGGTGAGGCCGATGGCTTGTTTCTGAGCGGGCGTGAGCTCGGGGTCAGAATCGGATGCGAGGGATGGGATCCGATCGGCGCGCCGGTCCAGGGCCTTGCGCACCACTTGTCCGTCGGTGGCCGTGAGCCGTCCTGAGAGGTGCCATACCGCGCCGTCGTCGGACACGCGCAGGTTGACGTACTGGCGTTCGAAGGCGTTGCGTTCGTCACCTCGGCTGAGTTTGCGGAACCTGGTGGCCAGCTTCGTGATCCCTGCCAGGTCCAAGTCCTCTGACGCGGCGACATCGGATCGGCTGGCTCCGGCCTGCAATAGGCGTTGTTGGGAGACGGTGCGGTCGAACGGTAGATGCCCTCTTTGTATGAGGTCGATGTGATCGTCGTCGAGGCGGCGGGCGAGGTAAGCGAGGTCGCGGGCGACGCTGTTGGGTATGTCGAGTCTAGATGCTGTCCAGTCGATGAGGGATCGGTATCCGTCGCGTACGATCCCCCGGTGGCGGATCACCATCTTGAGCCAGGCGAGTTGGCGGCCGCGTAGCCGGTCGATCTCCCCCTGCGCCTCCTTGAGGTTGTTCTCGGCGACCAGGATGGAGTCGGCTTCGTGGAACGCTGTTGCTTCATACATATCAATCAACATAACGAGACGCTGTGACAAAAACATCCTCTAATCATGAGTATGAGGGCAAAATATGGTAAAGGCAGTGTGTCCCGGTTGATCCAGCAAACCCCGAATCACGACCGTTGAAGCCCTGGCCATGACCGCTAGGCACGGCCTCTGGGTTTTCGCCTGGCGGTGGTATGGACATTGCCCTGGCATTGCGGGCAGATGATCTACGATCATGGGAGCTATGTCCCAGGGGACCTGCATCCAGGGTGGTGCGTCGTCGTGCGATTGGTATCACGGCACTTGGAAGCATCTTCGGATGCTCGACCTCGTTTCGACCCCGTCGTGGCATGCTCCCTTCTTTCGCAGGTCGATAGCCGAAATGGGCGCCGGACGAGGCGACCTCCGAGTACTCATTAGTGGCTGTGCAGATGACGCGATGTATGCGTTGATCTACAGCCAACTGGCCGATGCTGCCAAGGTAACCGCGATTGACCTCTGTCCGACACCACTTGTCGATACTGCCGAGTACGCAGAGCACATCGAGGCGGCAGCACCGGAGTTGTTGGTAGGCGACGCCATCGACCACCTGAGGCCGGGCTTCTATGACATCATCGTGAGCGATTCGTTCTTGCCCCGGTTTTCCACCCACGAACTGAGGAAGCTTCTGGCTTCATGGCGTGTGTCGCTGTCGCCGAAGGGGATCGCACTCACCACGGTCCGCTTACCCAGGACGAAACGGGACTCGAGGTCGGAGCAAACCGGAAGACTGGACCGCTGGATACAGATAGCCAACGATGCTCGACCGTGGTGGCCCGACTTGTCCGACTTGCCGTTCGAGGAGTTGGTCCGCCGTATCTCGGTGTTTGTCGCGAACCAAGAGAGAAACACGGCGCTCAATCTGTCGAAACTGCACTCCCTCCTCGTCGAGGCGGATTCCAGTGGCCCACAATTGCGACGCGCAGTTATCGGGGCAGGGAGTTCGCACTCGTCGAAGCGCGCAAGGTACCCGCCTAGACCCGCCTCAAGAGGGTCTCGTCATCGCGGCCGCCTTGGAGGCTCCCCATGCCAGGTGGGCTCTCCAGGCTGTCTCTCCGAGGTCGTTCGACGATGCGGGCGCCAGGTCGTACAGGTCGCCGGGCAGGGCGTTGGCCACCAGTTTGTCGCGGGGCACGGGCTGATGTCCGGCCTGCTCCAGAGCCGCGGTCGGGAACCTGAGGGCCTCCTGGAACAGCTCCAGAGGGCCTCGATCCTGGCTCGCGAAGGGTCGTCCGAGCAGGTCGGGAAGAGCCGTCTCCAGCCATCGACGGCCTTCCTCGATGGCGCCGTCCATACCGGGCGGAACATCCAGGCCGAGGCGGGCGACCCTGTCCCGGACGTATGGCGCGTAGGCGGTCACGAGGACAGCGGCCAGTTCGGCGGCGATGGGGGTCAGCCCGCTGGTCACCCTGTGAACACCTGCACCACCATCAACCCGAGGGGACCGTCATGCACGGAGATTCCCACGCGGGTGAAACGTGGCTCCAGCATGGTGGCGCGATGACTCGGGGATGTGGCCAGGCCGCCGTGGACGCCGTCCACGGTCGGGTTGAGGGCCAGGTTCTCGCCGGCGACCCGGAACGGTATCCCCTGCACGGCAAGCCGGTCCGCAACCGATCCGGTGACCGGCGAGACGTGGGAGAAGTAGCCCTCGGCGTACATCTCGACTCCGTGTCCGCCGGCGATCTCGGCCAGAGCCGCCGACCAGGCGAGCGGCTCCTCCCCCTCCTCGATCCGCAACAGGTTGAGCATGTCCAGCAGCTCGATGGCCAGATCGGCGCGATCCTCCACCGGCTCGCCGACCGGGGGGATCTCCACCCGCTCGTCGCCCTCGATTACTACCAGCCTGTCGAGCAGCTGGATTACCGGAACGGCAAGGTCCTCCACCACCTCCTCGACCGGGGATGTATCGACCCCGCCGCTGCCTCCAACGTCAACGACATCGCCAACGCCGTCGAGAAGCGCCGGACTTCCCTCCGACAGCCTCTGGAGATTCAAGTAGGACTCCAGGATGCGGTCGCCCAGAAGCCGGCTGATGCCCGGGGTGAAGCGCGGCCCCTCCGATGTGACCAGGGCGACGGTCCTCGACTGATCGAGCACCTGCCCGACCCCAGCCGGGAGGTAGGGCGCGCTCGCAACGGCCAGGATAAGCAGACCGGCCATCACCGCGAACGCTGCCGCCGAGACGAGCGCTCCTCCGATCTGATCAAGCAACCGCGCCGGTCCCGACAGGGCGAGGAGCCGGCTGATCAGGAGCCGGGCCCCCACGAACACCACCAGGAACACCACCGCTGATGCGATGAACCGCGAGGTCAGCGGGCTGGCGCCTGTCCACGACTCGGCCACGCCCTGCCCGATGGGCCCGGCCCGGTACGCCACCACGATTCCGACCACAAGAACCACCAGGCCGGCGACCGCACGCAGCACTCCCCGCCGGTACCCGCGCAGGACAGCCAAGCCCAGGCCGGACAGCACCAGGATGTCAAGCATGGGGTCAGTTGTCCGTCAAGGAGGCGGTTTCGCCCGATCCTGTCCGGTCCGGGTCGGCGGTGTCGCCGACGGCGGCGTCCGGTGCTGCCTCATCGTCCTCCCGCGCCCGGCCCGCCTCCGCCCCGCCGCGACGGAAACGCTCGCGCAACGGCTCCACCTCGTACTCCACCACCACGGCCGAAGCAGCCTGCTCCCAGGATTCTCCGAGCACGCGGGTGCGCCAGAGATGGCCGATGATGATCTTGAAGACCGCGGTGGTCGGCACGGCGATGAGCACGCCCAGCAGGCCCCCGATGGATCCACCGGCCAGCAGCGCCAGGATGATGGTGACCGGACTCAGGTGGACGGCCACCCGCAGCACCATGGGGCTCACGAGATGGTTGTCGAACTGCTGGATGATGAGGAAGGCGATGACGACCCAGACCGCCCGGATCGGATCCCCCACGATCAGCGCGGTCGCCACCCCGAGCGCCCCGCCCACCCAGGGACCGATGAAGGGCACTACGTTGAGCAGCCCGGCCAGCAGGCCGACTATCAACCAGAACGGCAGGTCGAGGATCCACAGCACCGTGCTGGACAGGACTCCGACGATGGCCGCCACCACCAGCTGGCCCCGGACGAAGCCGCCCAAGGCCTTGCCCACCTGCCGGGCCAGATGGACCACCTCGGCCCGATCGGCCGCCGGAATCAGCCGCTCCGCCGCCCTCCGTAGGTTGTGGGCATCCACGACGATGTAGAAGGCCAGCACGGGGGCGAGCAGTACGACCACCACCCCCTCCACCAGCCCTCTTGCCAGCTCGCCCGCCCGGGAGAGTCCCTCGAGGATCACCTCGCGGTTGGAAGGATCCGAGAACCAGCCCACCAACTCGTCGGATATCGAGTCGACGCCCGCTAGCTCGATCGGCAGGTTGAGAGACGCGGCCAGATCGGCCACCAGGTTGAACGTGCTGTCGATCACCTCGGGGACCCGATCCACCAGCTCGACGGTCTGGCGGCTGATGATCGGAACGATCAACACGCCGATCAGCACCAGTACGCCGCCGAGCACCAGGTAGACGAGACATCCTCCCGCCACCCGCGGGATCCTGTAACGCTCGAGGAAGTCGATGAGCGGTTTCACCAGGTAGACGAGAAGTACCGCGAATATCAGCGGCGCCCAGATGATCCGGACCTGGTAGACGGCCCACGCCACGACGGCGATCACCACGAAGATGCCCACGATGCTCCAGGCCGCGACGCCTACGCCGCGCAGCCAGTCGTGCCTGGTAAGCCTTTCCTGATCCTGCTTATTCACCGCTCGCCTGATCCCTCGCCGGTCAGGTTACCGGCCCGTGTCCCGGGTTCGTCATACCTGGTTCACCACCACATCCGAGTCGGGATCGACCTCGATCACGTAACGGCCCGCACCACCACCCTGGTAACTCCTGCCATCGGCGCCGTCCTCCCACCCCGGCCCGACCGTCGCCGGTCCGGAGAGTTCGACGGATACCTCCGCGGGAATCTCGACCACCAGGTCGCCGGCCAACAACGCCGGCACGTCGCCCCGTGCCGGGCCGAGCCGGATCGCACCCTCTGCCTCTACTCGAAGGGACCTGAGCGACAGATGCCTGAGATCCGCATCCACCTCCGCGGCCGAAACGGCCACAGCCCAGTCGCGGCCGGGGTTGAGGGCCAGGTTCCATCCGGCGGATCCGAACCATCCCGCCTCCGGTCCCTCCCGCAGGCGGACCTCCAGGTCATCCCCCGTCAGAAGCTCCTCACCCCTGGGAGGAGCGACAGCGCCTGCGGAAGCCAGGCTGGACACCTCGTAGAGGAGCTCTGCGCCCGCCTCAACGACCACCGCACCGTCAAGGCGGACGTCGATCGCGGTCGTGGCGATCCGATCGGTGACCGCCGGACCCTCCAGCCGGTCTGCGGCCGACGGCAGCAACTCCCAACCGGCCAAATGAAGGACCAGCACGACAACCAGCCATCCCGTCAGCGAGTACGGCAAGGCCGGGCCGAGGCCGTAACCGGGAAAACGCTGCCCGACTCCCGACACCCTCCGGTGGACGAGGAACACGGCAGCCGTGACGATCCAGCCCGGCCAGAACGAGACCAGGTCCAGGACCAACGAGCGCCTCAGCAGTCCCCCGGCCGCCACCACCGCCCCGAGAAGCACGATCGCGGCTGCCAGGACGAGCCATGCGACCCGAGCCCGCCGCCGCCGGGCTCGAACGTGAGGACCCCTCATTGACGGGTGGAAGCCCGGCGCCCCCCCGCCGCTGCTCACTCTCGGTAGCTCGCGCCCAGCACTACGGTGATCGGCGCCCGGGGCGCGTCGCCGGGGAACAGCACCAACTCAGCATCCGGTACCTGTTCGGACAGGACGGCAGCCTCACGGTCGTATCCCTCCACGTACCAGATGACGGAGGAGTCGAGATTCTCCGGATGGTTGTCCGGAGGAACGGTCCGGTAGCCCAGGTCGGCGAACTCATCGGTGAGACGGCCCGCCAATCCGGCGGAGGAGGTGGCGTTGAGCACGAGCACTCCCACCTGCGAGGGCGGCCGCACGGGCGGGCGCGGGGCCTCGGTGGTCGTGGAGGCCGGAACGGCGGTGGTCGTGGTGGCCGGAACGGTGGTCGTGGGAGCGTCCGTGGCGGGAGGGGCTCCGGTTGTGGCCACGGGCTGGGTGGCCGCGGCGGTACCGTCCTCCGCAGGATCGCCGTCCGTAGAACCTCCGATCAGCGTCCGAGCCGCGAAGCCGACGCCGATCAGGACCACCAGAACGCCTAGGGCGAGCAGGCCGAAGCGGCGCAGATCGCGCTGGAGACGGCGCCTATCGTCGGAAGCGTGGCGGCCTGGCATCAATCCGTCCAGCCGGTCCCTGCCCGGGGACGCGGGGGTACATCCGAGGGGCTCTACGACCGGTCACACCGTACCCACCCGGTATCCGGTCGCGTCCATGGCGCGGGCCCGGATGCGGCGGAGCCGGTGCACGGTCAGCGGGTCGTACGCCAGCGCAGCCGGATCGTCCATCAGAGCCTTCAGCAATCGGTAGTAACGGGCCGGACCGAACCCGAAGGCGACCCGAATATCGCGGTCCTTGGGACCGGGCAGTTGCCACCAGCAACGCTCGAAATCGAGGAGGTTCCTCTCCAGGGACGTGAGCATTTCGCGCCCAGCGTATCGGCCAAGCGGTACATATTGGTGCATTTCGTCCAGCCGCCGCCGTGGAGCGGAGCCGGGTACCGGAATCGAACCGGTGACATCTTCTTTACAAGAGAAGTGCTCTACCGACTGAGCTAACCCGGCCGAGATTACGCGGAATCCTACCCGACTTCCCCCAGGTAGGCCTGTCGCATCTCGGGGTTGGCCAGCAGGTTGCGGGCGGTGTCGGCCAGGACGATCTTTCCCGTCTGGAGGACGTAGCCGTAGTCGGCGATCGACAGGGCCATGTTGGCGTTCTGCTCCACCATGAACACCGTCGTGCCGGCCTCGTTTATCCGACGGATGATGTCGAAGTTCTGGGCCACGAGCACCGGGGCCAGACCCATCGACGGCTCATCCATGAGCAGCACCCTGGGGCGAGCCATCAGCGCCCGGCCCACGGCGACCATCTGCTGCTCGCCGCCTGAGAGAGTGCCGGCTCTCTGACCCAGGCGCTCCTTCAGCCTCGGAAACATGTCGAGTATCCGCTCGTAGTCGGCCGACGTGTCGTCGGTACGGAGGTAGGCGCCGATCTCGAGGTTCTCCCTGACCGTCATGCGCTTGAAGAGCCGCCGGTTCTCGGGGACCATCGACACACCCCGCGCCACGATCTGGGCGGTGCGCCATCCATTGACCACCTCCCCTTCGACCAGGACCTCTCCCGCCGTCGGCACCACCATGCCGAGGACGGTCTTGAGCGTCGTCGTCTTGCCGGAGGCGTTGCCTCCCAGCAGGCAGACGATCTGTCCCTCGTGAATCGACAGGCTGACGTCCTTCAGGATGTGGACCGGCCCGTAGTGGGTGTGGACGTTGCGAAACTCGAGCACCGGCCGGCCGGCCATCAGCCGACCTCAGCCGGTCGACCCAGGTAAGCCTCGATCACCGCCTCGTTGCTCGACACTTCACCGTAGGAGCCCTCGGCGATCTTCACACCATGGTCGAGCACGATCACCCGGTCGCTCACATCCCGGACCACTCGCATGTCGTGCTCGATCACGACCACGGTCAAACCCCGCTCGTCGCGTAGCTTGCGGATCAACCCTGTCAGCTCGGCGGTCTCGCGGGGGTTCATGCCGGCCACCGGCTCGTCGAGCAGCAGGAGCTTGGGTCGGGTCGCCATGGCGCGCGCTATCTCCAGACGTCTCCGGTTGGCGTAGGAGAGCGACAGGGCGGGCTGGTCGAAGCGGTACCCCACCAACCTGGTCCCGAAGAAGGAGAGTGTCTCCTTGGCGCGGGCCTCGATCTCCGCCTCCTCCCTTCGCAGGAAAGGGGTACGCAACACCGCACGGAAGGCGCCCGCCGTGGTCCGGCAGTGCTGGGCCACCATGACGTTCTCCAGCACCGTCATGTTGAGGAAGAGCCGGACGTTCTGGAACGTGCGGGCGATCCCCGCCTCGGTGATCTCACTCGGCTCGAGGCCGACGATGCTCCGCCCCTCGAACATGATGTCTCCCCCGTCGGGCGGGTAGAGACCGGTGACGACGTTGAAGAACGAGGTCTTGCCGGCCCCGTTCGGACCGATCACCGACACGATCTCACCCTCGTCAACCCGCAGGTCCACTCCGGCCAGGGCATGCACCCCGCCGAAGGACTTGTGCAAGCCCCCGATCTCCAGCATCTCCTCAGCCCCCCACCGGCCGGGCGCCCACCTCATCGCTCCCACCCGGACGGTCCAGCCAGGCGTCCTGCGACATCTCCTCGCCGCGGAGCTCACGGGACCGCCTGACACTGGGCAGGAGACCCTCGGGCTTGCGCAGCATCATGAAGACCAGCAGGGCCCCGTAGATGAGGAGCTTGAACTCGGCGAACTCCGCCAGCAGCCCCGGCTGGGTGGGACCTCCCAGGACCCCTATCAGCAGAACCGCTCCCACCGCCACCCCGGGAATGTTGCCCATGCCTCCGACGATCACGACCACTAGCACGATGATCGAGACCAGTAACTCGAACGAACTCGGGAATATCGACCCCACCTTGGCGGCGAACAGCGCACCACCCAGGCCGGCCAGGATGGCGCCGACGATGAAGGCGTTCAGCTTGGCCCTCACCACGTTGATACCCATCGCCGCCGCAACGGTCTCATCCTCCCGTATCGCGGTCCAGGCCCGGCCGAGGCGCGACTCCTGGAGGGCCCACGAGACCCACGCCGCCACCAGCACGAGCCCGAACGCGAAGTAGAGCACCCCTACCGGCTGGCTGCCCCGTATCTCCGCCAGGCCCACGGGGATACCAGGCACGTTGCGGACTCCCTGGGCGCCGCCGAAGGTGGGCGCCAGCCAGTCGGAGAGGAACAGGATGCGGACGATCTCCCCGAAGCCGAGGGTGACGATGGCCAGATAGTCGCCCCGCATGCGGATGACCGGCGTGCCGACCAGGACCCCGGCCACGACCGACATGAGGATGGCCACCGGCAGGGCCGCCCACCAGGACCATTCCAGGTCGAAGCGGGGCGAGATGGGCGAGGTGAGCACGCCGACCGTGTAGGCGCCCACCGCGAAGAAGGCCACGTAACCCAGGTCCAGCATCCCGGCCAGACCCACCACGATGTTCAGACCGAGGCCCATCAGCAGGAACAAGCCCACGTTGGCCAGCAGCTCCGACAGCAGGCTGCCCAGCAGCTGGGGTAGGACGATAAGGAAAGCCAGGACAGCCAGAGCCGACCAGATCGAATTGCGGGTACGCCGCACCGCGTCGGCCGCGAACAGGTACCCCCTGATCCTTCCCACCCCTCCGCGGGCTCGCTCGGCCAGGAGGGCAACCAGCACCGCCACCACCAGCGCGGCCCACCATTCGAGCGCCCGGCGGGTGAAGATGATGTTCCCCACCGCACCCAACCGGAGCTGCCTGAGCACCTGAGAGAACACCTGCTCGAGAAGAGCCACCACCAACGCCCATTCGAGCGCCAGGATCATCCGGCGCCGGACAGACGCGGACACGAGGTGCAACATTCCCCCCGCCATCCCCAGCAGCGCAGGCACCGCCACAATCAACACCAAGCCTCCGGGAACGCCCCATCCGTGGGTGAGAAGGTCGACCAGACGGACAGAGAGGCGGACGAACACGTCGCGCACGTCGAAGGCATCGATGACGACGGTGAACACCCCCATCAAGATCCCGCCGGCGAGTCCGGCGACCAGCCCGGCCATGACGTTGTGGAGGCCCTTCGACGGTGCCTCCACACCCTCGAGCACGGGCTCGTTGGTCGCCTGGTAGCCGGCCAGAGGAAGGAACCAGAGCAACAGGACGTGACCGAGGCTGAGGAACGGGTGTACGAGCAGGCGATCCTCGAACACCTCGAACAAGCCGACCGCGCAGGTGAACACCATGACGGCCCCGGCTATCGAACCCCACCGCAACGTCCGGCGGAGGTCGATCCCGGTCACGCCCGATCCTCGGCCGAGAGACGCTCGCCGAACAATCCCGTCGGCTTGAAGATCAATACCAGCACCAGGGCGGTGAAGGCCACCACGTCCTTGAGTTGCGACACCCCCGGGATGCCGAAACCGGCCAGCACCAGCTGCGGGCCCACCCCTTCGAACAGACCCAGCAGGACGCCGCCCGCCATCGCCCCCGGGAGATTGCCGATCCCACCTAGCACCGCGGCGGTGAATGCCTTGATACCCGGAAGGAACCCGGTGATGAAGGACACCCCGCGGAACAGGAGGGCCCACAGCGTGCCCGCCACCCCCGCCATCGCTCCCCCGACGGCGAACGTAGCCACGATGGTGCGGTTCACGTCGATTCCCATCAGAGCCGCAATCTCCTTGTCCTCGGCCACCGCCCGGATGGAGCGTCCGGTCCGGGTCTTCTCCACGAACAGGTACAGGCCGACCATCGTGGCGACCGCCACCACGATGACCAGCAGCTTGGAACCCTCGATCTCGAGGCCGAGCAGGCTGATCCGGGACCGGAGGGAATCAGGGGGCGGTGGATAGTTCTTGACGGCCACCCCGAACAGGCCGGCGAACGTGTACTGGAGGAAGAAGGAGATGCCGATGGACGTGATCAGGGGAATGAGGCGGGGTGAGGCGCGCAGCGGCCGGTAGGCGATCCGCTCCACTATCACGGCCACCAGGGTCGAGGTGAGGATGGACGACAGGAGCACCAGCAGGATCGCCAGGACGAAGTTGTTCTCCCAGAGGCGCACTTCCCACAGGTAGTTGGCGACGAAGAACCCGACCATGCCCCCCGACATGAACACTTCGCCGTGGGCGAAGTTGATGAATCCCAGGACGCCGTAGACCATCGAGTATCCGAGGGCGATCAGACCGTACATGGCGCCCTGGGCGATGCCGGCCACCACCAGGTCGCGCCACGCCTCGCCGGTCGGGCCCTGTCCGCTCAAGCCCTGGACCACGGTCCCCGTCACACCCCAGATGAGCAGGATGATGGCCCCGACCCGGACAACCCAGAGGAAGCTGTCCACCCATCCCGGCCTTCGCCGCCGCGAGGAGGATGCTGTGGACGCCGCTGAGGTCACGGGTTCCGACTCTAGCTGTTCGTCACCCATCCCAGCGTAAAGACAATCCTCTCAGTTCACGGCGCGTATTCGAAGACGACGTTGTTCTTGCCCGCCTCGACGTCCCGTGGGTCGGAATGCTCGACCACCGCAATCCGTTGCGACCCGCAGTCGCCGTACTCGTCGCACGTGATCGGACCGATGATGCCGTCGAAGCCGGTCCTGTGGAGCTCCTCGCGCAAGGCCTGACGATCGATGTGAAGCGTGCCGTCGACCTCGATCGCCACTCGATCGATAGCCCGGAGCAACATGATGGTGGCGTCGTACGCATACGCCCAGAAGCCCGTCGAGGGCGTCTCCCCGTACGCCGTTTCGTACGCCGCCAGGAAGTCATCCGCCGATGCGCCCGTGATGCTGTTCCGGTTGGATCCGTATCGAAGATCAGGACCGGACAGGAACACACCCTCCGACTCCGGCAGTTCCATGAAGTCATCCACCAACAGTGGCGCGGCGCCCACCAGTGTGACGCTCTCGAGGCCCGACACACCACCGATCTGCTGGGCGATGAAACCGCCCTCCGGCATGAAGATGGGCAAGAACACCGCCTGGGGCGACCCCGGTACCACTCCGGTCAGCACCCCGATCATGTCCGTGTCGCCCTTGTTCACCGCCGCTACCGCAGTTACCACACCTCCCAATTCCTCGAACGCGTCCGCGAACGACTGCGCCAGACCCTGGGTGAACGCATCGCCGTCGTGGATCGTCGCCGCCCGGTCGAAGCCGAGATAGTCACGGACGAAGGAGGCCACCGCCCTCCCCTGCACCAAGCCGTTGTAGCAAGTGCGGTAGTAGCCCGGCAGGTAGGCGCTCCCCACATTTCCCGCCAAATCCGAGGTCAACCACGGGGACGCATTCGACGGCGAGATCATCACCATCCCCGCGGCCGAGATCAACGGCATCGCTGCCGCCGCCGCTGAGGAGCATGTGGTCCCGATCACCCCCACCACGCTCGGGTCGGCCACGATCGTCTGCGCTGCTGCCTGACCCCCGTCGGGCGAGCAGAAGTCGTCGAGCGGCGTACCCAACGACACCGAACGACCCGCGATCGGTCCGTAGTCGGCGATCGCCAACTGCGCACCACGCTGATTCGGGATGCCCGCAAAGGCCGTTACACCGGTGATCGTATTGAGTGAGCGGATCTGGATCTCCTGACCCGGCGCCACCTCGACCGCCCCCAGAGGGCCCGGCACGAACTCGGAGGCTTCCGGCACAACCCGGTCAGTCTCGACAGAGTCCACCGCGGAAGTAGCGGAAGGCCGATCGTCCGATCCCGGCTGCGGCTGTTCCTCGCCGCAGCCGACGGCGACCAGGAACAGGCACAACGAGACGAGACCAATCCTACGCATGCCAATCATCGAAGACCTACTAGTAACTACCAACTGGCGACTAGTAACTAAACCTAGGGCGCGTATTCAAAGACGACGTTGTTCTTGCCGGCCTCTATGTTGCTGGGGTCGGTGTTGTACAGCACGGTCAGGCGCTGGGTGCCGCAGTCGCCGAACTGGTCGCAATCGATCGGGCCGATTATCCCGTCCATGTTCGTGCGGGTCAGTTGGTCACGCACCTGCGCGCGGTCGATGTGGAGCGTCCCGTCTATTTCCACTGCCACCTGGTCGATCGCCCTGAGCAGCATGGTCGTGGCGTCGTACGCATGCGCCAGGTACCCGCCCGACGGCGCCTCGCCGTAGGCAGACTCGTAGGCATCCAGTAGTTCGGCCGCCGAGCGGCCCGTGATGCTGTTTCGGTTGTCCCCGAACCGTAGATCCGGTCCGGAGATGTAGACACCTTCGGACTCGGGCAACTCCATGAAGTTGTCCACGAGCAACGCCGCCGACACGATCAGGGTCACCCCCTCGAGACCGGTCACGCCGTCCACCTGCTGGACGATGAACGCTCCCTCCGGCATGAAGACCGGAAAGAACAAGGTCTGGGGGCGGCCTGCCGCCACCTCGGTGAGCACCGCGATCATGTCGGTGTCGCCCTTGTTCACCGCTGTGAAGGCCGTCACCACACCACCCAGTTCCTCGAACGCATCCTTGAAGGCCTCCGCAAGGCCCTGCGTGTACGGGTCGCCGTCATGGATGGCGGCCGCAGTGTCGAACCCGAGATGGTCGCGCACGAAGAGGGCCACGGCCTTGCCTTGGAACAGGTCGTTGTGCGCGGTCCGGTAGTAGCCGGGATGGTGGGAAGGACTGGGATTTCCGGCCAGGTCCGACGTCAGCGCCGGCGAGGTGTTGGAAGGGGCGATCATCACCATCCCGGCATCGGAGATCAGCGGTGACGCCGCCACCGCGGCGGACGAGCAGGTGGTCCCGATCAAGCCGACCACGCTCGGGTCGGCGACCGTCGCCTGCGCGCCCGACTGACCGCCATCCGGTGAGCACAGATCGTCCAGCGGCGTGCCCATCGACACCTCCCGGCCAGCGACCGGGCCGTAGTCCTCGATCGCCATCTCCACCCCGCGCTGGTTCGGGATACCGAGGAAGGCGTTGTCGCCCGAGATCGTGTTCAGTGACCGGATCTGTATCTGCTCGCCGGGCCGGACCACCACGGCGCCCAGCGGACCGGCCTCGAACTCGACCTCGGTCTGGCCGGAGTCTGTCGAGACGGACCCGCCGCATGCGGCCACCAGCAGGACTGCGACCGCGAGCATCCGCCGCGCCCGCAAGAGCCGCTTCATCCAGTCACCGGTGACCGCGGTCCGGCGGCGTTCACACTCAAGGCGCGAAGCTGAATACCACGTTGCTCTTGCCGGCCTCGATGTCCGAGGAGTTCGTGTGGTGCACCAGCGTCACCAACCCCGGACTGCAATCACCGAACTCGTCGCATCCTACGGAGCCGATCAGCCCGTCGAACTCGAGGGCATTCAGGTCATCCCGGAGGGCTTGGCGGTCGATGTAGATGGTGTCACCGTCCACGACGGCCACGTTCGCGATCGCCTGCAGCAACATGGCCGTGGCGTCGTAGGAGTGCGCCCAGAAAGCAGCCGACGGCTCCTCCCCGTACCTCTGGCTGTAGGCCGCCAGGACGTCGCTGGCCGACCGGCCGGTGAGCGAGTTCGTGTTGTCACCGTACCGTACGTCCGGGCCTGACAGGTATATCCCCTCCGACTCCGGCAACTCCATGAAGTTGTCCACCAACAGGGCGTCGGCCGAGAGCAGGACTACGTCCTCCAACCCGGCGATGCCGCCGATCTGCTGGACCACGAACCCTCCCTCCGGCATGAAGATCGGGAAGAAGATCGCCTGCGGGTTGCCAGCCGCCACCTCGGTCAGCACCGCCGACATATCCGTGTCACCCTTGTTGACGGCGGTGAAGACCGGCACGGTACCGCCGAGTTCCTCGAAGGCGTCCTTGAAGGCCGTGGCGAGCCCGTTCGTGTAGGGGTCGCCGTCATGGATGGCCGCCGCCACGTCCAGACCCAGTTCGTTGCGAACGAACAGGGCTACCGCTCTGCCCTGGATGAGGTCGTTGTGGGCCGTCCGGTAGTAACCCACGTGGTAGTCGGTGCCCGCGGTGCCTGCCATGTCAGAAGTGAGTGCCGGCGAGGTGTTGGACGGGGAAATCATCACCATCCCGGCGTCGGAGATGAGCGGGGAAGCCGCCACCGCCTCGCCGGAACAGGCCGTACCGATCACCCCGACCACCTGCGGGTCGGCCACGATGGCTTGTCCGGCCGCCTGGCCACCGTCCGGCGAGCACAGGCCGTCCATCGGCGTACCGATGCTGACGTTCCAGCCCTCGATGGGTCCGTAGTCGGCCACCGCCATCTCGACCCCCCGCAGGTTGGGAACGCCGAGGAACGCCACGTCACCCGTGATCGGGCCGATCGACCGTATCTGAATCTCCTCGCCCTCCGCGACTTCCACGGCGCCCAGCTCGCCCGCTTCGAAGGACTCACCGCACGCCGCCACCAGCGCCAAAACTGCCAGTAGGACCGCCAAAGTACCTGCTCTACGCATTGCTGCCCCCTCTCCGTTCTTAATCCTCATGATCCGGAACCCGGCCGGCGCAACCGGCCGTGCCTCTCCCCCGCCTGCACCCGGCGAGGCATCAGTGCAGACTACCACCGGAGGCCCGCAGTCGACTGGTCTCGAAGCAGGCCAGAGCGGATGCCGTGGCGGCGTTGAGGCTGTCGACCCGGCCGTCCATGGGAATGAACACCGTGATGTCCAGGCGGGCCCTGACCAGACGAGACAAACCCGATCTCTCGGAACCCACGAACAGGGCAACGGGCTCGGCCAAGAGCTCCAGCCCGAAGAGCGACCGCTCGCTGCGGGCATGCAAACCCACCGACCAAACACCCGCCCGGCCCGCCCGGGCTGCACAGTCGGCTACCGAGGACACCGAGGCCACGGGCAGGTGCTCGAACGCACCGGCAGCCGCCTTGAAGGCGAGGGCCGATAGCGGGGCGGCGCGGCGGCGCGGGACAACCATCCCCGTCATCCCGGCGGCCAGGGCCGACCGGGCGATAGCGCCCACGTTGCGAGGATCCTCCAGATGGTCGAGCACCACCAGCGCGGGGACCACGAGATCTCCCGGAGGCTCCAGGAGAATCTCCAAGGGCGCGAAGGGGATAGGACGAGCCCTGGCCACCACCCCCTGCGGGGACTCGGTCTGCGCTAGGGGGCGGACATCGTCGACCAGCTCCACCGCCGCTCCCGCGGCGCGAGCCTCCGCCACCAGATCATCGAGATCGCGGCGGGAACGCTCGACAGTGAGAGCCCTGACACGGCCGGCGGCCAGGGCCGCCCGAACCGGATGGAGGCCCTCGACCCTACCGCCGATACCAGCGGACGCCATCGGCCGCGTCTTCGATCACGATCCCCGCTCCGGCCATGTCATCGCGGATGGCATCGGCGCGGGACCAATCACGCGACTGCCGAGCCGCCGTGCGGGCGGCCACCAGCCGGCGCACCATATCCTCGGCACTCCCGGCCTCCACCTCGTAACGGGCCGCCAACTTGGTGAGCGGTCCCTCCAGGCTCTCCAACCCGCCGCCCTCGAGGTCGATCCCGAGCACGCCGGCGATCTCCCTCACCGCGCCGATGAGCGAGCCGGCATCGTCGCCTCGATCCAACCGGGCGTTGCCTCGGCGTACCGTCTCGAATAGCGCCCCGAGCGCCTCCGGCGTGTTGAAGTCGTCCTCCATGGAGGCGGCGAACCGATCGAGGGTGGCCGCGTCCGGCTCGCTCGACGCCGGCGCCCGCCTGACGAAGGAGCGCAACCGATCCAGGCCGGCCCGCGCATCGCCGAGTGAGTCATCGGAGTATTCGATCGGCGACCGGTACGCAGCCCGGAGGAGGAAGAGCCTGACCACAGGACCACCGTAGGTCTCGATCGCCTCGGCCAGGTCCACGATGTGCCCGGTGGACTTGGAGAGCTTCTCCCCGCCGAGGTTCACCATGCCGTTGTGGAGCCAGTACCGGGCGAACGGCCCATCCGTGGCACCCTCGGACTGGGCGATCTCGTTCTCATGGTGGGGAAAGATCAGGTCGGCCCCCCCTGCGTGGATATCGAACGGCAGGCCCAGATACTTGGCGGACATGGCGGAGCACTCGATATGCCATCCGGGCCTTCCATCTCCCCACGGTGACGGCCACGACGGCTCCCCCGGTTTGGCGCCCTTCCACAATGCGAAGTCCAGCGGGTCCTCCTTGTCGACCCCCGGCTCAACCCGGGCCCCGATCCGGAGCTCATCCACGTTGCGGCCTGACAGCTTCCCGTAGCCCTCCAGGGATCGCACCCTGAAGTAGACATCGCCCCCGCTCGCGTAAGCCAGACCGCGGCTCACCAGCCGGCCTATTAGCTCGATCATCTCCGGGATGTGGCGCGTGGCGGCCGGCGTTACATCCGGATCAAGCACCCCGAGCCGGCGGTATGAGGAGAGGAACCGCTCCGTCATGTCCGCCACCAGTGCTTCGGTGGTCACGCCCAGGTCAACCGCCCGGTTGATGATCTTGTCGTCCACATCGGTGATGTTCTGGACGAAGAGGACGTCCCATCCCCTCCACACCAGGTAGCGGCGGATGACGTCGAAGGCGACCGCGCACCTTCCGTGGCCGATGTGGGGCGCCGACTGCACCGTCGGGCCACAGACGTACATGCGAACGCGGCCCTCTTCCAGCGGCTCGAAGCTCTGGTGCACCCTGCCGAGGGTGTTGTAGACCGTTATCACCCGAGACTCCTACCCGAGAACGTGTTGCTTGCCGGCCTGTCCGGAACCTTCACGCTCCTGCCGAGGAGCCGTGAGCGGCCGGTCACCACAGGGCCGGGAACTGCGGGCAAGAGTACCCGTTCAGGTCGAGCCACCGGAAGATGCGGGCTCGACCAGGAGCACCGACGCCAACGCAGCCACGCCCTCGTCCCGACCCGTGAAGCCCATCCCGTCAGTGGTAGTGGCCTTGACGGATACCCTCTCCCGGGCGAGGCCCAGTGCCGCCGCAAGCCGGTTTTCCATCTCGTCACGATGGGGACCGACCCGCACCGTCTCCGCCACGATGGTGATGTCGAGGTTCGATGCGGCCAGTCCGCCCGACGCCACCGACCGCACCACCGAGCGCAGCATCTCCATGCTGTCGGCATCCTGCCAGCGCGGATCCGAGGAGGGGAAGTGGGTACCTATGTCCCCCTTCCCTGCCGCACCGAGGAGGGCGTCGATCACGGCGTGGGCGGCCACATCCCCGTCCGACGTGGCCATCAGCCCGCGACGCGAATCGACCACCACCCCGGCCAGCCTCAGGGGAGGGTTACCGCCGAAGCGGTGGGCATCGAAGCCGAGACCGGAACGGAACGGGCCGGGGGTCATGGCGCTCCGGGGCGCGACCCATGCCGGAGAAGTGCCTCCGCCAGCACCAGATCCTCGGGATAGGTGATCTTCATGGCGGATCGTTCCCCGGTCACGGCCAGTACGCGACCTCCCAGCGCCTCCACCATGCTGGCATCGTCATGAGGGGCATCCCCCGAGGCATGGTGGGCGTGAGCCCGGCGCAGCACGTCGGCCCGGAACACCTGGGGAGTCTGGGCACACGCGACGTCACGGCGGTCGATGGAGTCCAGGATGCGGACCCGATCGGGATCGACCCGCTTCAGAGCATCGGCGATCGGAACCACCGGCACTACACCGTCGGCCCCACTCTCCGCCAGCCTGCGGTACATCCGCTTCATCAGGGCTGCCGAGGCCAGGGGGCGGGCCGCGTCGTGCACGGCGATGACAGTAGCCCCCGCGTCCACCTCCTCGATCCCCCTGGCTACCGATAGGTGGCGCTCCGGCCCACCTTCCACACCGCCCGGGACATCCCCGACCACCACCACTTCGCGAGCGCCGCTCTCGAGGAGCGTGTCCCTCGCCCACTGCCAGAGGGGCTTACCGGCAAGCCGGGTGGTGTGCTTGCGCGCCCCGAATCGAATACCTCGCCCCGCCGCAACCACTACGCCCGACACGTCCATGCGGTTCGGGGCCAAGTCAGACACCGGTACCCGGATAGCGCCCGGATCGGCGGTAGGCCCCGGCGAGTCTGGCCCCGCTCACTCCTCCGGCGTCTCCGGCTTCGGAAGGGCGTGGTCGATCCGCTCGAGGGCCTGATCCGGGTCGATGCGCAGCGCGAAGGCCAACTCGCTGGAGAGCGTGGTCCGGGCCTTGGACAGCATCCGCTTCAGGGCAGGCGATATCCCCTTGGCATGCTGAGCGTGGGTCAGATCACGAACCACCTCCGCCACCTGGAAAATGTCGCCGGAGGTCATCTTCTCGTTGAGCACCTTGTACCACCGGCTCCAGTTGGCGCCGGAGTCCTGGGGATCCTCCTTGAACTTGAGCAGCACCTTTGCGGCTGCCGTCTTCGTGATCACCGGACGGATGGTCTCGTCAATGGTGTCCACCGGAATCAGAACCTTGAGCGAGGACTCCGTCGCGATCTCGAGCTCGAAGTAGTGGCGAGGTTCGCCTGCCAGGTCCAGCTTGGAACGTTTGATGATCTCAGCCGCGCCGTGATGGGGATGGACCACCTTGTCCCCGACCCGGAAGGAAGTCTGCTTCTTCTTCCCTCCTGACGACTTGGTGGCGCCGGCACGCCGGCGCGCCCGCACCCGCTTGGCGGGAACCTTACGGCTCCTCGGCCTGGCCGGGGCCTTCTTGGTGGGCGCCTTCTTCGGCTTCGCCTCGACCTTCGTCTCCTTGCGAGCCGGGGTCTTATCCGAGTCGGCCGCCTCCTTGCCGGGCGACGGGTCGGTGCGCTCCCCGGTGGCCGGAGAATTCTCCGCGGCACCGTCCGCCGGCGGGACGGCCTCGGACGGAGTGCCGGATCCGGTCTCGGCCATCTGCACCTATCAACCCGCCAGGCGCTGCCCGGCCGGGTTGACCCTCGTGTCTGCCGAACCCAAGCCGAGGATGAGGCATAACCGTTCGGTGTCGTAGAGATCCTGAAGGGGTCGGTTCTGGAGGACCTCCATCCCTTCGGAGGCCAGATCACCCCGGTCCCAGAAGTAGTCGCGGCTGACCTTCGCGCCGAGCTCCTGAACCCCTTCCATAATGTCGGAGAGCTGCAGCTCCACCATGTGCCGTTCATCGCCCAGTCCGACCGCGAGGTTCTCCGCCCTCATACCGATCCGTCGCAGCAACTCGGCCCGTTGCAGCACCGTGAGCGCGGCCCCGAGAGTGACCCGGCCCGACGCCTCGAGCCTGTCCAGAAACGTCTCCGCCTCGGCCAAGCGGCCCCTGAACCGCTCCAACGTCTGGATCTCCTGGTTGATACGCACCATGAGTTCGGTGGCGCTCCGGAGCGGCTGCTTCCGGTGACCGTAGAAGACGAAACCCTGCCTCCGCTCCTCGCTGATGGCGATCACGGGGCACCCCGTGGACCGGGCCAGGCGCTCGGCCGTGCGGAACCGGGCACCTGTCTCCTCCGTCGCGATGGCGGGATCGGGAAGCATGTGGACGTTGGCTCGCAGTATCTGCTTCACGTCTGAATCCACGATGATCGCCCCGTCCATCTTGGCGAGCTCGGCGAGCATCGCAGGCGTGAAGTCGGCGTCCCGGAGAGCGATTCCTCCGGCGGCGATCTTCTCGATGTGCGGACCCGACCCGACCACCACGAGCGCGCCGTTGCCCTGCTGGATTATCCGTTCCACCGCGGTGCGGATGCCCGTTCCGGGCGCCATACGCGACAGCACATCGAGGAATTCCTGGTCCTCGGTCTCCCACCTCCTGGGGGATCGGCGGTCAAGCATTGAAACCATCCACGCGCAGGTTACAGGGATACGACGCGGTGTGGCACGTCCAAGCAGTGAAGTTCGGGATCACCGGCGATCTCCGGTACGGAAAATCCTCCAGAGTCCGATCGCAACCAGACCCGCCAGTACGGATCCGGCCAGTTCCGAACCGATCGTCCATGGCTCGACCTCGCGGATGGCAAACTGGACCAGAGTCCCGCGCGCGGCAACTAACATCGTGCGGGAGTGTAGTTACATAACCAGAAAGGTCCGTGTTGAGCGACCGCGACCGGAACGGATCCAGGGGATTTCCACCTGACGAGGGCGACCCGCTCGGCAACATCAGCTTCGAGGAGTTCCAGCTGAGGGAGCCATCGAGTTGGGAAGAGGCCGAGTACCGGCCGAGCATGGAAGCCGAGTCGCACCTGACCTGCCCCTCCTGCTTCTCCCAGCAGTCCCCGACCAACCGTCACTGCCAGGAGTGCGGCGCACGCCTGGGTAGGCGGAGAATCGCGGTGGCGCCCATGCCGATACGGTCGGTGACGGCGGGCAACCGGGCGGTCCGGGTGATCATCACCGGGGTGGCGTTCGTCGTCATTCTCGCCCTGATAATTCAAGCGATGAGGGGTGGCGATGACGAGCCGGGCGCCGGGCCTGACGAGACCACCGCCGCCACCGAGGCCACCGAACCAACCATGGTCCTGGGACCTCTCGAGGAGATCACCCCCATCTCCATCACCTGCTCCAGCGAGTACAACGCCGGGCTGGCGTGCGAGAACCTGATCGACGGCGAGGAGACCTATTGGAACGATGCGAGCCGGAGGGGTGAGGACGCCCGCATAACCGTGACCTTCGTGAACCCCGTGGCGCTGGAGCAGGTCCAGATCATCAACGTCAACAACCTCGAGAAGTTCCGGCGCAACTACCGGGTGCGCGACGTGGAGATCTTCGCCGACGACTTCCCCGGGGTGCCGTTCGTGGACGACATACCGGACGCGAACGACCGGCCCCATGGCATCCCCACGACCACCAACCACACCAGCGTTCTGGAGATCCGCGTCACGTCCACATGGCCTTCGGAGGCCCTGGGCGGGGAAGCCTTCGACGAACTGGCTATCCAGGAGATCAAGTTCTGGGGCCGGGTACAGGACACCAGTGCCACGGAGCTGGTCGGCGCCACGTCCGGGTGATGGCCCGGTTCTTCGACCCGGCCGATCCCGACTTCATCGCTGATCCCTACCCGACGCTGAACGCACTGCGGGAGCGAGGACCCCTGCACTACGACGACGGGTTCGACATCTGGTTGGTCCCCCGGCACCAGGATGTCCGGACGGTCCAGCTCGACCGCCGGTTGGGCCGGGTGAAGGACGGCCATGCCCGCCCGCTCGACCTTCGCCCCATCCGGGAACTTGGCCTGGAGGGATGGGAACCTTACTACCAGACGGAACGCCACTCGTTGCTGATGCTGGAGCCTCCCGAGCACACGCGTATCCGCGTCCTGATCAACCGCGCCTTCACCCCGCGGCGAGTTCGGGAGCTTCGCGAGCCGATTTGCTCCATCGCCGATCGCCTGCTGGAGGCCCTACGCGACCGGGACACCATCGATCTGCTGGCCGACTACGCCCAGCCTTACTCGGTGCGGGTGATAGCCACGCTCCTGGGAGCACCAGTGGAGGACGCCGACCTGATGCTCGACTGGTCCCACGCCATCGTCAAGATGTACGAGCTCCATTGCACCCGTGAGCAGGCGGAAGCCGCCATCGACGCGTCCGTGGAGTTCCTGGCCTGGGCGTCGGCGCTCATCACGTCCCGGCGCGCCGACCCCAAGGATGACCTGATCACCGCCATGTGCCTTGCAGAGACGGACGACGGCGGCCTGACCGACGCCGAGATCGCCTCCACCGTGATCCTGCTGCTCAACGCCGGTCACGAGGCGACGGTAAACACCATGGGCAACGGGATCGTGGCGGCGATGAACCATGGGCGAGCCTGGGAGCGGCTGGCCCGCCGGGAGGTGGCGCCGGTGGTGGCCATCGAGGAGATGATGCGCTTCGACCCGCCGCTCCAGATGTTCGAGCGCTACGTGCTGGAGGACGGCGTCGAGGTGGCCGGGACCGTGCTGCCCAAGGGCGAGAAGGTCGCGGTCCTGTTCGGGGCGGCCAATCGTGATCCCCGCCGGTACGAGGACCCGGATACCTTCCGGGTGGACCGGGGTGACGCGGATCACATCACGTTCGGGGCCGGCGTCCATCACTGCATCGGGGCGCCGCTGGCGCGCCTGGAACTGGAGATCGCGCTCGATCGCCTGATCGACACGTTCCCCGAGGCCTCGCTGGTGGATCAGCCGGTCCGGGAGGACGGCTTCGCCATCCGCGGATACCAATCCGTCAATCTGTCAACCGGGAGCTGAGCCATGCGGATGATCATCGACACCGATACCGCCTCTGACGACGCGGTCGCCCTGGCGATGGCCCTCAACCACCCCGACGTGGACGTGGTGGCGATGACGACAGTGGCAGGTAACTGCTCGCTGGAGGACACCACCCGGAACGCCCTCTACACCGCCGAACTGTGCGGATCCTCCGTGCCCGTCTATGCGGGCGCCGACCGTCCCCTGCTGGTGAAGGCTCGCCCGGCTACCTGGTTCCACGGGATGGACGGGCTCGGCGACCAGGGATACCCGCCCCCGTCCCGCTCCGCCGAGCAGGAGGACGGCGTCAGCGCCCTCATCAACCACATACGGGGCAATCCCGGCTCCACCCTGGTCACCCTCGGGCCCCTCACCAACGTCGCCCTCGCCCTGGCGCAGGCGCCCGACATCGTGGACCTGGTGGGCCGCTGCGTGGTCATGGGAGGCACCGCCAACAAGGTCGGCAACGTCACCCCCGCGGCGGAGTTCAACCTGTGGTTCGATCCCCACGCCGCCCGGATGGTCTTCGCCTCCGGCCTTCCGATCGAGATGGTCGGCTGGGAGATCTGTCGCGGCGAGGCCGGCCTGGACCCCACCGAGCAGGCCGCGCTCCGAGCGCTGGACACTCCCCTGGCCCACTTCTTCCTCGACTGCAACTCCACTGCCATCGAGTCCGCCCGCCGGCAGTCGGGCACCGACCGGCTGGAGCTCCCCGACCCGACCGCCATGGCGGTGGCGATCGACCAGGGCAGGGTTGTGACCCGAAGCTCCCGCCACTACGTGGAAATCGAGGCGGAGAGCGCGCTGACCAGGGGAATGTCGGTTGTCGACTCCCTGGACGTAACGGGAAGGCCTGCCAACGTCGAAGTAGTCAGCGCCATCGACAACGACCGCTTCAAGCAGATGATCTTCGAGGCAGCCGGCGCCTAGCCCTGTTCACATCCAGCGAGCAGGTCTTCCAGCCATCTCCGCTGCCGTTCGCCGAGCCGCTCCTCTGGAAAGACCGACTCCACCAGAGCCTCCACCTGTCCGGCGTCGGAGAGGCCCGTCCTGGAGAGGAGCTGCCGGACGTCCGTCACATCGCTAGATCGGGCCGCCCTCACCTTCATCGCCAGCAGGTGCTCGGGTGACGCTGCCATGACCTTCAAGGCTGGATGGTCGAATACCACATTGCTGTGCCGATCCGGTGCCGTGGGTAGGTAGGGCGTGGCTTGCTCCTTGAGCCAGGTGCTCGGCCATCCTCGGGCGCGGGCTATGTCGCGCACGGCTTCGATCACCGAGCCATGCCCTTCGATGATCGCGGCGTCGATGTCGCGGGTCAGCTTGTCGCTGTCGTAGGCCAATGCCATCGCAGCCCCGCCGACTATGTAAATGCGCCCTGTCGCTCCTCGGGCTCGAAGCCTTTCGGCCAGTTCGGACAGGGCGGCGCGGAGTTGGGCCTCGGTGAGCATCCCCGCTAGACGACCTCCATCTCCCAGGCGGGGAACCATATGCCATGGGCCTCGAAAGCGGCGGGGGTAGTGAGGATCGTGGCCGCCCGTTCCCGCGAGAAACGTCGCCCCGCGTACCAGAACGACCGCAAGTGGCGCTCCTTGGCAAACACCCAGTCGGGGGCTGGGATGCCGGCGTGGTAGCAGAGGTGCTCGGTGTAGGCGGCGAGAAAGGCGTCCCAGCGGGGGTCGAAGAGCTCCGGCTCGCAGGCCACCAGCAGCTTGCGATCCTCCGGGCCCGCGTGCTGGAAGACCATCCCGAAGTCGTGCAGCACGATCCGCAACCGGAAGTCGTCATCAGATTCCCGCAGCACCGGCACGTAGCTATCCAGCGTGTTGGCGGCGATGGTCACGTCCACACTGCTACCCGGATCAGCTGGTACCTGCTCCAAAGCGTCAACCATGGTGTGAGAGTAACGACCCGAACCGCCTGTTTTGGGCGAAGTACACACACCGGAGGCCATCCCGAACCGAGTCAACACCAGCCGGACGGTCGCCCCGGGAGATGCGGCGAACCGAATAAAGGGACCTCATTTACCATGTGGCCCATGGCCCGTCGTGAAGTCCTGGTACAGCTCGATGACAGCCTCGTGCACCAGCTGGACCGCTTGGCCAAGGCATCGGGCACCAACCGTTCCGAGCTCGTGCGCCGTGGAGCACGGGCGGTCATCGCAGCCGAGGAAGCCGCGGCCGCCGACCGTGAACTGGCCGCGGCCTACCGGCGCCTACCTCCGGATGGGGCGCTCGTGCGATCAGCAGCCCGGCTCGCAGCCCGAACCATCCCCGAGTGGTAGGTGGTTTCGAGAAACGAGATCTACTGGGCAGATCTCGGTCCACCTGCCGGACGGCGACCCGTGTGCGTGGTCACGCGGAATGCAGCGGCCGCGGTGCTCACCTCTGTCAGGTGCGCGCCCATCACCCGTACCGTGCGGGGTATCAGGTCGGAAGTAGAGGTAGGTCCGGAAGAAGGACTACCCGAACCCTGTGCAGTCAACTGCGACAGCCTCATCACTGTGCCAATCTCGTGTCTCGACTCCAGTCCGGTGGGACGGCTTGGTGAGTTCAAGAGGGCCGTGTTGGATCGGGCTCTGCGCTACGCCCTCGACATCCAGTATTGATCGTGGTGGCAACGGTCAAGTGGACCGCTGACCACTGAGGCCTATGTCTCGCCCTTGCGGAAGGGGAGGCCGTCGGCGGCGGGTGGGCGGAGGCGGGAGGTGGCGAACAGCAGCACCACGAGGACCGCGATGTGGGGGGTGATGGCCGGTAGCTGGTTGGGCACGCTGGTGGAGTTCATGTACCAGAAGCCGACCGCGATCGCCACGACGGCCAGCTGCAGAGTCCCGGTGTATCCCTTCCGCTTCAGGATGCGCCACAGCAGCAGCAGGGCGATGGCGAGCACCACCAGCAGCAGCAGTCCGTGGGCGGCGTTCTCGTCCCGGAGGCGCAGGGTCTCGGTGAAACCGAAGAGCAGCGCCCCGCGGGCCGTTCCGATCGGGTTCCAGTTGCCGAAGATCATGGTCGCCAACCCGATGTAGCCCTTCCCCTGGGTCTGGCCCTCCTTGTACAGCCCGGACAGCTGGATCGCCAGGAAGCCGCCCCCGAGGCCGGCCAGGAAGCCGCTGATCACCACGCCGTAGTACTTGTACTTGTAGACGTTGACGCCCAACGAGTCGGCTGCGTGCGGGTGCTCGCCGCAGCTGCGCAGCCGTAGCCCGAAACTGGTCTTCCACAGGACGAGTATGGCTATGGGCAGGGCCAGGTAGGCGATGAGGGTGAGCCATGACATCTGGAACATGAAGCCGCGCAGTATCCCGGCCAGGTCCGAGATGAAGAAGATGCTGCCGCTCTCTATCGCCCCTAGGACGTCCGGGCTCTCCCAACCGAAGATCGTGCCGCCCGCCAGGACGGGCAGGGTGAAGTCGCTCACGCCGGAAATGGTCGGGGACTGGGTGATCGAGCCTCCGCGATCCGAGAAGTGCAGGTCGGACAGGAACCGGGTCAGGCCGGGAGCCATCAGGTTGATGGCGACCCCGGCGATTATGTGATCCACGTTGAATCCGACCGCGGCCACCGCCATGACGAGGCCTCCCATGGCGCCCGCCACGGCCGCGAGGAGCATCCCGAACCAGGGGCCGCCGATCATGGTCCCGAAGGCCCCGAACCAGGTACCCAGGATCAACATCCCCTCCAGGCCGATATTGACCACCCCGGAGCGTTCCGAGAAGATCCCGCCCAGTCCGGCCATGAGGATCGGAACCGACCAGGCCAGGGCGATGGCCCACGTCCCGCTCGAAGTCAGGTCGTCCGTAGGCAGGGAGGCGAACTGCTGGGTGGAGGCGAGCAGGAGCACCGCGCCCAACCCGTAGACGATCCAGCGGCGATTGCCGCTCACGAGGTTCGCCCCGAGACTCATCGCTGGTCGCTCGCGCAGGGCACTCAAGTGTCGGCCTCCTCGGCTCCCGCGACAGCGGGGCTCTCGACCTGTGCGGACGCGGCCGCCGCGGCCTCGATCCTCCTGCGTCGCTGGGCGAGCGCGTAGGCGATCACGGCGAACAGGATGATCACCGCCACCATGATCGTGACGATCTCGCGCGGGGCGTCACCACGGACCTCCAGCACGCCCGACGCCCGCTCCAGCCATCCGAACGCCAATGCCGCCACCGCCGCCCCCACCGCGTGGTTGCGCCCCAGCAGCGCCACCGCGATCCCGGCGAAGCCCAGCCCCTGCGGGAACCGGAGGCTGTAGAAGTGCTGGTCTCCGAGCAGGTCCGCCATACCGACCATCCCGGCCACCGCCCCGCTGAGCAGCATGGCCAGGACGATGGTCCGCTTGGGCGGCACGCCGCTCGCCTCGGCGGCCCACGGGTTGGCGCCGGTGGCCCGCAGGTCGTATCCGAGCCGGGAGCGGTTGATGATGAGGTGGTACGCGACGCCCACCAGCGCCGCCACCAGGATGAAGCCGGTCAGTTCGACGCGCTTGATCTCGCGGGTCACCAACTCGACGATCGGGTTGAGGCTGGGGAACCAACCGGTGGTGGCGATGTCACCCAGGCGGGTGTCGAGCGACTCCGACTCGATCTTCCACCGGCCCAGCAGGAACGACACCACCCCGGAGACCGCGATGGCGTTGAGCATGATGGTGGAAATGACCTCATGGACGTTCCGGGTCACCTTCATCCAGCCCGCCAGCCCGGCCCAGGCCGCCCCCACGATCATCGCCGTCAGCAGGATGATGGCGATGTGGAGCGGCGGGAAGAGCGAGCCCACGCCGGCTCCGACATAGGCGGCGAAGAACGCCGCCAGGATGTACTGGCCCTCCACGCCGATCTGGAAGAGGTTCATCCGCATGGCGATGGCGAAGGCGATGCCCGATAGGTAGAGCGGGGTCGCCCGGTTGAACGACTCGATGACCGTCTCCAGCCGGCTGCCGTACTCCCATATGTTGCCGAAGGCCACGAGCGGATCAGCCCCCGACACCAGCAGAACGAGCGCCGCCACCAGGAGCGCCAGCCCCACCGCGGCCAATGGCGGCCCTACCACACGGCGCACACCGGTCCAGCTCACGCGGCCGCCCCCGTCATGTAGGCGCCCAACTCCCTCGGCGTGACCTTGGCCGGGTCCAGCCTGGCCACGATCTCACCGCGCAGCATCACGAGGAGTGTATCGCTCAGACCGATCAGTTCCTCGAGATCGGCCGAGATCAGCAGCAGTCCCAGACCTTCCGCCCGGGCCCGGCGCAGGTCCTCCCAGACGGCGGCCTGCGAGCCGACGTCGATACCCCTCGTGGGGTGGGCGGCGATCAGCGGGTTGCATTCGGTGGCCAGCTCCCGGCCGACCACCAGCTTCTGCTGGTTGCCGCCGGAAAGGGCATGAACCGGTGTGTGGACACCGGGCGTGCGCACGTCGAAGCGTTCGACCACATGAGAGGCATGGCCCCTGGAAGCGTCCTCGTCGATCCAAACCCGGGAATTCAGGAAACGGCTACGCGTCTGGTGACCCAGGATGCTGTTCTCCCAGACCGGCGCCGGCAGTAGCAGTCCTCGCCGGTGACGATCCTCGGGGATGTACCCGAGGCCGGCCTCCCGGCGTTGGCGTACCGACCAGCCGGTCACGTCATCACCGTGCAGATGGATGGAGCCTCCGGTCACCGGAGCGATTCCCAGGATCGCCTCCACCAACTCGCCCTGGCCGTTGCCCTCCACCCCTGCCACGCCGACTATCTCGCCGCACTGCACAGAGAAGCCGACATCCCGCAGCCTCGTCACCCCGGCCTCATCCACCACCGAGATCCCCCTGACCTCGACGGCGGTCCGGTCGGTGACGGTCACCTCCCGCGTCTCGGGCGTAGGAAGTTCCGAGCCCACCATCAACTCGGCCAGATCCTGGGCGGTCACGTCCTCCGGCTTGACCCTGGCAACCGACCGGCCCTGGCGGAGCACGGTGATCGTGTCGGCTATCGCCAGAACCTCGTCCAGCTTGTGATCGATGAAGATGATGGTGTGACCCTCCGCCTTGAGTTCCCTCATGTTGCGGAACAGCTCCTCCACCTCCTGGGGAACCAGCACCGCGGTGGGTTCGTCCAGGATGAGGATGCGGGCCCCGCGGTAGAGGATCTTGATGATCTCGATCCGCTGCCGCTCCCCCACCTCCAAGGTCCCGACCGTATCGTCGAGGTCGAGCTCCAGGCCGTAGGCGTCACCCAGCTCCCGCAGCCGGGACCGGGCGGCCGGGAAGTCGATCAGCGACCCCCTGGACGGCTCCGCTCCGAGGATCACGTTCTCGATGACCGTCAGGTTGTCGGCCAGCATGAAGTGCTGGTGAACCATCCCGATCCCCACGTCGATCGCCTCCCTGGGCGAGGAGAACGCGCGCTCCTGATCGAGAACCTCGATGCTTCCCTCATCGGGAGCCTGCATCCCGTAGAGGATCTTCATCAGCGTCGACTTGCCGGCGCCGTTCTCGCCGCAGATGGCGTGGATCTCGCCCGCCTCCACGACGAGGTCGATGCGGTCGTTGGCCAGCACACCGGGGAATCGCTTGGTGATTCCCTGCAACCGCACCGCGACGCTCATCGGTTCACCGCTCCTTCATCTGCCGACGCTCGTCACCCTGTCTCCCGATCGGGCTCCCGTCAACCCGCGTAGTCGGCGGGGTCGCGGCTCACCACGATCTCGCCGGAGACGATCTGCTCCTTGAACGCGTCGAGTTGGGCGGTGATGTCATCCACGTGGCCACCGGAGGTGGAGTAGCCGACCCCGTCCACCGACAGATCGAACACCTGCGGACCGGGCGCGAACGTGCCCGCCTGGACCGCCTGGATGGTGCTGAACACCGCCACGTCCACCCGCTTGAGCATCGAAGTGAGGATGTAGGGCTGGAAGTCCGAGCCAGCGGTGAGGTACTGGTCGGAGTCGACGCCGATCGCCCACACGTGGGTGTTGTTGGCCTCCGAGTAGTCCTTGGCGGCCTGGAACAGACCACCCCCGGTACCGCCCGCCGCGTGGTACACCACATCGGCGCCCTGCTCGAACATCGACTGCGCGATCACCCGACCCGCCGCCGGATCGTTGAAACCACTGAAATCGGGCGGCTCCGTCACGTACTGGGAGATCACCTGGATAGACGGATCCACCGCCTGCACGCCTGCGAGGAACCCGGCCTCGAAAGCATGGATCAACGGGATGTTCACTCCACCGATGTATCCCACGATCCCGGTCTGGGTCTTCAGCGCGGCAGCCGCGCCAACCAGGAACGAACCCTGCTCCTCCGAGAAGATCAGACCGGCCACGTTCGGGGCGTCCACCACCGAGTCCACGATCGCGAAGCTGATCTCCGGATACTCGGCCGCCACGTTGGCCATCGGCTCGCCGAACAGGAACCCGACCCCGATCACCAGATCGGAGCCTTCCGACGCCTGCAAGGCCAGCAGTTCCTCACGGTTGGTCCCGTCCTCGTTGGCAGACGCCTCCGAGTTCTGCGTCCCCAATTCCGCGGCCGCCTTGTCGAGGCCCGCCGCAGCCGCGTCGTTGAACGACTGATCACCCCGACCACCGATGTCATAGACCAGACCGATGTTGACCGGCTCACCTGCCGCGGGAGGCGGCGGAGGCGCCACCCCTAGGTCGGTCGGGTCGCGGCTGACCACGATCTCGCCCGAGACGATCCGTCCCTTCCAGTTGTCGAGTTGGCCCGCGATGTCGTCCACGTAGCCGCCGGATGTCGAGTAGCCGACCCCGTCCACCGACAGATCGAACACCTGCGGACCGGGCGCGAACGTGCCCGCCTGGACCGCCTGGATGGTGCTGAACACCGCCACGTCCACCCGCTTGAGCATCGAAGTGAGGATGTAGGGCTGGAAGTCCGAGCCAGCGGTGAGGTACTGGTCGGAGTCGACGCCGATCGCCCACACGTGGGTGTTGTTGGCCTCCGAGTAGTCCTTGGCGGCCTGGAACAGACCACCCCCGGTACCGCCCGCCGCGTGGTACACCACATCGGCGCCCTGCTCGAACATCGACTGCGCGATCACCCGACCCGCCGCCGGATCGTTGAAACCACTGAAGTCAGGCGGCTCCGTCACGTACTGGGAGATCACCTGGATAGAGGGGTCGATGGCTTGCACGCCTGCGAGGAACCCGGCCTCGAAGGCGTGGATCAACGGGATGTTGACCCCACCGATGTAACCGACCGTACCGGTCTGCGTCTTGAGAGCCGCAATCACGCCCACCAGGAAGGACCCCTGCTCCTCGGCGAAGACCAACCCCGCCACGTTGGGAGCGTCCACCACGGAGTCCACGATCGCGAAGCTGATCTCCGGATACTCGGCGGCCACATTGGCCATCGGCTCGCCGAACAGGAACCCGACCCCGATCACCAGATCGGAGCCTTCCGACGCCTGCAAGGCCAGCAGTTCCTCACGGTTGGTCCCGTCCTCGTTGGCAGACGCCTCCGAAGTAGAGACTCCCAGTTCCGCGGCGGCCTTGTCGAGGCCCGCCGCAGCCGCGTCGTTGAACGACTGATCGCCCCGACCACCGATGTCATAGACCAGACCGATGTTGATGGGCTCACCCGTCGGAGCCTGGGTGGTCGCGGAGGTCGCGGAGGTCGCCTGGGCTGCGGTCGTCGCGGGCGTGTCATCGCCACCGCAAGCGGCCGCCAGCAGCCCGAAGGCCGCCAGCAAGATCAACAGCCTGGTCTTAACGCGCATGATTCTGGATCCTTTGCTTCGGGCCCTGATGTACAGGGACGGGTGGGTTGGACATTCTACGCCGGGTGCCCGGTCGCCGCTAATGGGATCCGAGAGGATGTGACGCCCCGGGCCGGGTGCACGGGTCGGTGCGATCGCAGATGGTCAGGAGCCGGAGTCGACCAGGTCCAGCGGGGGGCTGTCGGGAGTGTCGACCATCTCGAAGATGAGCATGCTGCCATCCGGATCGGCATCCACCACGATGGTGGTGCCGGGCGTGTACTCGCCCAGCAACACCTGCTCGGCCAACGGATCCTCGAGGTACCGCTGGATGGCCCGGCGCAACGGGCGGGCGCCCAGTTCCCGGTCGTAGCCCTTGGAGACCAGGAACGTCTTGGCGGCGTCGCTCAGCACCAGGTCGAGGGACTGGGTAGCCAGTTGCTCCCGGTCCCGCACCAGCATCAGGTCGACGATCTGCTTGACCTCATCCCCCGTCAACGGATGGAAGACGATCACCTCGTCGATCCGGTTGAGGAACTCGGGCCGGAAGTGCTTCTTCAGGTTGTCGGTCAGCTTCTCCTTCATCTTCTCGTAGGTGATCTCGTCGCTCTCCTGCTGGAACCCCACCGCCTTCTTGCGCAACGACTCGGACCCGAGATTGGAGGTCATGATGATCACGGTGTTCTTGAAGTCCACGGCCCGACCCTGAGCATCGGTAAGGCGACCGTCTTCCAGGATCTGGAGAAGGGTGTTGAAGACGTCGGAGTGGGCCTTTTCGATCTCGTCGAACAGCACCACCGAGAAGGGCTTGCGGCGCACCGCCTCGGTGAGTTGGCCACCTTCGTCGTAACCCACGTAACCGGGTGGCGATCCGACCAGGCGGCTCACCGTGTGCTTCTCCATGTACTCCGACATGTCGAGTTGGATGAGTGAGTCCTCGTCGCCGAACAGGAACTCCGCCAGCGCCTTGGCGGTTTCGGTCTTCCCCACACCGGACGGCCCGAGGAAGATGAACGAACCGCTGGGCCGCTTCGGATCCTTGAGACCGGCCCTGGTGCGGCGGATGGCCCGGCTCACCGCCGAGATCCCGTCGTGCTGGCCGATGATCCGCTTGTGGAGCTCCTCCTCCATGTGGACCAACCGGGCGGTCTCCTCCTCCGTGAGCCGATGCACCGGGATGCCGGTCCACTGGGCCAGCACATCGGCGATCTCGTCCTCGTCGATCAGGGTGTCGTCCACGACGGAGGACGAATCGGCCGACTCGGCCTTGTACCTGGCCCGGTCGGAGATCAGCGCCCGCTCCTGGTCGCGGAGTTGGGCCGCTCGCTCGAACTGCTGCGCGGAGACCGCTTCCATCTTGTCGTTCCGCACCGCGCTCAACTGGTCGTCGATCTGGCGGATCTGCGCGCTGGAGGAGCTGCGGAAGATCCGGTTACGGCTGCCCGCCTCGTCGATCAGGTCGATGGCCTTGTCGGGGAGGAAACGATCGGAGATGTACCGGTCGGCGAGGGTGGCGGCCGTCTTCAGGGCGCTGTCGGTGAAACGCACCGAATGGTGGGCCTCGTAGCGGTCCTTGAGCCCATGCAGGATCCGCACCGTTTCGGCGACGGAGGGCTCGTCCACGTGAATGGGCTGGAAGCGGCGCTCCAGCGCGGAGTCCTTCTCCAGGTACTTGCGGTACTCCTCCAGGGTGGTCGCCCCGACGGTCTGCAGCTCGCCCCGGGCCAGCATGGGCTTCAGGATGCTGGCGGCGTCGATGGCTCCCTCCGCCGCTCCCGCGCCCACCAGCGTGTGGATCTCATCGATGAATAGGACGATGTCGCCCCGGTTCTTGATCTCCTTCAGGACCTTCTTCAGACGCTCCTCGAAGTCGCCGCGGTAGCGGGACCCGGCCACCAGGGCGCCCAGGTCGAGGGTGTATATCTGCTTGGTGTTGAGCGTGTCGGGAACCTCTCCCGCCACGATCCGCTGGGCCAGGCCCTCCACGATCGCCGTCTTGCCCACCCCGGGCTCACCGATCAGAACCGGATTGTTCTTGGAGCGCCTCGAGAGGATCTGCATGACGCGTTCGATCTCGGGGTAGCGACCGATCACCGGATCGAGCGCATGATCACGGGCCATGTGGGTGAGGTTGCGTCCGAACTGGTCCAGCACCGTCGAACCCGACTGGGATGAACCCCGTCCGGATGGAGCGGTGCCGGCGCGGGCGGGCTCGTCCCCCGAACCGCCGGAGAGGAGTTGGATGATCGTATGCCGCACCCTGGGCAGGTCGGCGCCCAACTTCTCCAGGACCTGGGCGGCCACCCCGTCCCCCTCACGGATCAGGCCGAGGAGGATGTGCTCGGTACCGATGTAGTTGTGTCCCAGCTGCAGGGCCTCCCGCAGGCTCAACTCCAGTACCTTCTTCGCCCGGGGAGTGAACGGGATGTGGCCGGCCGGGGACTGGTGCCCCTGCCCAATGGTCTCCACCACCTGGCTACGCACGGAGTCCAGCCGGATACCGAGGTTCAGCAAACCCCGGGCGGCCACCCCCTCGCCTTCGTGGATGAGGCCGAGGAGGATGTGCTCGGTGCCGATGTAGTTGTGGTTGAGTAGCCGCGCCTCTTCCTGGGCCAGGACCACCACTCTGCGGGCCCGGTCGGTGAAGCGTTCGAACACTGGCGGTCAACCTCCGACTCGGCGGCTTTGGCTCACAGGATACAAGCTTAGAAGTACTCGTCCCGGTAACCGGCGACTATAACGCAAGGCGGTGACAACCCGATGGGAGAAGAGCGGCGTTATCCGCTTACCATACGGCGCTCTACCGCGCGGCGAACGGATGCCATGTCCACCGACACCATCAGGGCCCTGATCGAGATTCCCGGGGTCTGGGAGCGAATGGAACGCGTCGAGCAACGGCTGCTCGACGTGTCCCGCGCCGGTGACGACTTTCTCACCGAGATCTCCCAACACCTGCTGCTCGCGGGAGGCAAGCGCTACCGGCCGGTCCTCACCCAGCTGGCCGGTGAGTTCGGGCCGACCCGCGACCGCCGGCTGATCGAGGCCGGCGCGGCGGTGGAGCTGATCCATATCGGGTCCATGTACCACGACGACGTGATCGACGGCGCCGACACCCGCCGCGGCACCACGTCGGTCAACGTCAGGTGGGACAACTCGCTCGCCATCCTGGCCGGTGACTTCCTCATCGCCCGGGCATCGGAGATCGCTGCTACGTACCTGGGCATGGCTTCGGTCGAGCTCCTGGCGCACACCTACCGGAACCTGGTGACCGGCCAGGCTCTGGAACTCAAGCTGACAGGCGACATCAGCCACGGGCCCGCTGATCATTACCGGGTGATCGGGGGTAAGACCGCCAGCCTGATCAGGACCGCGGCCCGGCTGGGTGCGCTGGCCGCCGACGCCGCGGACGAGACGGTCGAGGCGGTGTCCACCGCCACCTGGGAACTGGGGATCGTGTTCCAGCTCACCGACGACGCCCTCGACCTGGTGTCCACCGGGGAGGAACTGGGTAAGCCGGCCGGGAGCGACATCCGCCAGGGCGTGTACACGCTGCCGGTTCTCTACGCCCTGGAAGGGCCGGCCGGAGGCCGGATAGAGGCCTTACTGCAACAGGAGGGACCTCTAACAGAGGACGCGGTCGATGAGGTGATCGGCCTGGTCACGGAGGGCGGCTACGTGCAACGGGTGCTCGACGAGTGCCGGCACCGGCTCGCCAGGGCCGCCGACGCCACCGCCGGTTTGCCCGACATCGAGGCCCGGGAGGTCTTCCGGCGCATGGGCGACTTCCTGGTCGACAGGGTGGGATCCGTCGGAGTTAGTTGCTAGTCGCTAGTTGCTAGTCGCTAGTTGCTAGTTGTTATTTGCTAGTATTAAAGGTTAAACAAACTAGAAACTAGAAACTAGAAACTAGAAACTAGAAACTAGAAACTAGAAACTAGAAACTAGGCCTCGGGGCGCAGATGGGGGAACAGGACCACCTCGCGGAGATTCCGCTGGCCCGTCAACAGCATCACCAGCCGATCGACGCCGATGCCGAGGCCTCCGGTGGGGGGCATGCCCAGTTCCAGCGCCTGCAGGAAGCTCTCGTCCACCGGGTGGGCCGTCTCGTCACCGGCCGCGCGGGCTGCCGCCTGAGCCTCGAACCGAGCCCGCTGGTCGAGCGGATCGTTGAGTTCGGTGAACGCGTCCACGTACTCGGCGCCGGCGATGTAGAGCTCGAAGCGCTCCACCAGGCCTGCGACCGAACGGTGCTGCCGGGCCAGCGGGGAGATGTCGATGGGATGGTCGATCACGAAGGTGGGCTCCCACAGATGCTGCTCGACGCGCTGGTCGAACACCTCTTCGACCAGCTTCCCGAATCCCCAATCCGGATCGGCCTCCAACCCCGCCACCGTGGCCAGGGCTCGTAGCTCGGCAACGGGAGTTGACGGCGTGATGGCGGCGCCCAGCGCCTCGGACACCAGCTCGAGCATGGGAACCCGCCGGTAGGGAGGCCGGAGGTTGAGCGCTCGGCCCTGGTAAGTGAGCCGGGTGGCGCCGATCACCCGCTCCGCCACAGCCGGGATCACCTCCTCCATCAGCCGCATGATGTCGTGGTAGTCGGCCAGCGCCTGGTAAGCCTCGAGGGTGGTGAACTCGGGGTTGTGCTTGGCGTCGATCCCCTCGTTCCGGAAGACCCGGCCCAGCTCGAACACCCGCTCCATGCCGCCCACGATCAGCCGTTTGAGGTGCAGCTCGGTGGCGATTCGCAGGTACATCGGTAGCCCGAGCGCGTTGTGGTAGGTCTCGAAAGGGCGGGCCAGCGCCCCACCCGCCTGGACCTGCAAGACCGGGGTCTCGACCTCCACGAACCCGCGTTCCTCGAACTGGCGGCGCAGCTCGGACACCACCCCGGCCCGGACCTCGGCGATGCGCCGGGACTCGGGGTTGACCAGCAGGTCCAGCTCACGGCGGCGGAATCGGACCTCGGTGTCCTTGAGGCCATGCCACTTGGCCGGCAGGGGCCGCAAGCCCTTGGCCAGCAATGCGAAGTCGGCCAGATGGACGCTCAACTCGCCACGGCGGGTGGTCATCACCTCCCCGCGGGCCCAGATCCAATCGCCCTGATCCAGATCCTCGAATCCGGCCAGCCCGTCCTCGCCGAGACCCCCGGCCTCCGCGAACAGCTGGATCCGTCCCGAGTAGTCCTGGAGAACGCCGAAGATCAGCCGGCCGAGACGGCGGGTGTTCATGAGGCGTCCGGCCACCCGGACCTCCACCCCGGTCCCGGTGTCCTCCGCCAAGCCGCGGAACCGCTCGTGCAGGTCTGCGGCGGCGGCGTCCCGGTCGTATCCCAGCGGGTATGGCTCCACGCCCCGGGCGCGTAACCGGGTGACCTTGTCGAGGCGGCGCGAGGTGAGAGGGTGCTCGGCCAGACGGGCCCCTTCGGGAACCTCGCTCTCGGGTGGTGTCTCGGGCTCAGCCATCGGTCGGCAGGCTACTCGCCCCGCGCTCAGAGATTGCGCTCCCACACGAGCCTGAGACCTTCGAGGGTCAGGGTGGGGTCGACGGTGCTCACCAACCGCGACAAAGGGACGATTACCGAGGCGATCCCGCCGGTGGCAACCGTCGCCACCGGCCCCCCGCCTCTCCCCTCCGCCTCTTCGAGGATCCGGGCCAGGATTCCGTCGACCAGGCCGGCGTAGCCGTACAGCAGCCCGCTCTGGATGGCTTCCACGGTGCCCCGACCCACCACGGAGCGGGGCTCCACCAGGTCCACCCGCCGGAGGGCAGCCGTGGCCGACACCAGCGCGTCCATCGAGACTTCGAGCCCGGGAGCTATGGCGCCGCCGATGTAGGCGCCGTCTCCGTCGACCACATCGAAGGTCGTGGCGGTTCCGAAGTCCACCACCACTGCGGGGGCGCCGTAACGCTCCCGCGCCGCCACGGAGTTGACCACGCGGTCGGCCCCCACCTCCCGGGGGTTGTCGATCTTGATGGCCATACCGGTCCGGACCCCCGGCCCCACCACCAGGACCCGCGATCCGACCAGCTTCTCCAGTGACGAGCGCAGAGCGGTTGCCACCGGCGGGACCACCGACGACATGGCCGCTCCCTCGAAGTCGGCGGCGCTGTAGCCGGTCGGGCCCAGCAAGCCCCGTAACAGGATCGTGAACTCGTCCTCGGTCCTCTCCCGACCGCTCGAGAGGCGCCAGCGGGCGGCAATGTCAGAACCGTCGAACAGGCCGATCACGGTCTGGGTGTTGCCGATGTCGATCGCCAGGAACACGGTCAGGCCACCCCGCCCGGCGGCTCCATGGTCCGTTCACCCGCGGTCATGATTCCCTCCGATCCGTAAAGGAGGCTGGGCCGTCCCAGCCGGACTCCGCGGTCCGCCGGCGCGCCGCGCCGGTCGGCGACCAGGTACACGTTATCGATGATCCGGACCGGCCCGAAGCGCGCCGCCGCCACCAGAACCGTCTCGCCCTCGGCGATGGTCGCCGGGGTCATCGTCGCCGCCTCGCACAGCCGGACGTACTCCAATGCATCCTCGGGAACCGCACCCCGAACGGCCGCCTCCAGCACGGTAGCTGTCCGCTCACCCCGGTCGAACCGGTCGGCCGCCCGCATCAGACCGCTCGACAGGGCCAGAGCCTCGGCTCGGCGCCCTCCTAACAGCACGTTGCGCGACGACAGGGCCAGGCCGTCGACCTCCCGCACCAGGGGGCAGCCCACCACCTCGACCGGGAAGCCCAGGTCCCGGACGAGGCGGGTGATCAACGCCAGTTGCTGGGCGTCCTTGCGCCCGAAGTAGGCGCGATCGGGCTGCAGGCCGGCCAGCAGCCTGGTCACCACCGTGGCCACCCCGGCCATGTGACCGGGACGGAACTCCCCCTCCAGCCGCTCCCCGATACCGGCCACCGTCACTCCGGTCAGGGGTCGGCTCGGAAACATCTCCTCCGGGCCGGGCACGACCATCAGGTCTGTGCCGCATGCCTCGGCAAGCGCCAGGTCACGGTCCAGATCGGCCGGGTAGCGGGCCAGGTCGGCCGGGTCCTCGAACTGCAGCGGGTTCACGTAGAGCGTGGCCACGGTCTGATCGCACTCGGCCACGGAACGCTCCATCAGCGAGAGGTGGCCCTCGTGGAGAAAGCCCATGGTCGGCACGAGACCTACCACGCCGGCGGCCTGCCCCCTGGCCTCCGCCATCGTGGTCACCACCCTCACGACGGCCCCCCTTCCTCGGTGGCCGGACCCGGCGAACAAGATCCTCCAGGCGGGCGGGCCGCCAGCCGGAGTATCTCCTCCACCTCGACCCTCCCGGCCAGCTGGGCGGTCAGCCCGGTCAAGACCCGGAAGGCTTCCGATGCGTCCGGCGCGTGGCGGTCGACCGCCTCGATCTGGCGCCGGACGGTCCCGAGATCGCCCCGCGAGATAGGCCCGGTCAACGACTCCCGGAATCCCAGGTCGAAGGCGTTGGCGACCGCCTGCTCCACCATGGGGCGGGCCGCCGCCGGATCCACGCCGGCCTCCGTGAACATGTACTCCGCCACGCAGAGCGCCGCCGAGACGTAGTTGGCGGCCACGCCGCCCGCTGCGTGGTAGAGGGCCTTGCGGTCATCCGCCACCCGGAACGGTCGGCATCCCAGCGACCGGGCGAAGGATTCCAGCTCCGCAGCCCAATCGGAGGGGGCGGTTATCCCGACGAACGCGCCCGGTAGGGCACGGGATCCGGCCTCCCAGCCGGGCAAGGTCTGCAGCGGGTGGAAGCTGCCGGTTACGAGGCCGGCCTCGCGGAGCGGGTCCAGCACCCGGACCGATGTGAGGCCCGAGAGATGGATGGCGCCGCGTACCCGATCCGCTGTGGGACACAAGCTCGCGGCGACCTCGGGCAGGGCGTCGTCCCGGACCGCCACCACCAGCAGATCGGCCTCGGGCAACGGCTCTCCCATGAGCCGGATCCGGACCCCGAGGTGTTCGGCCAGCGCCTGGTTACTGGTCCGGCGACCGAACAGGCCCACCAACTCGTGACCCGCGGTCCGAGCGGCCACCGCCAGCGATCCACCGGCCCGTCCCGGACCCACGACGACGATCCTCATTCACGCTCCTGGTTGCGGTCCGGATGGTCCGGTACCGATCCGTGGCCCAGATTACAACCTCCGCCGTGGCTGCCCGCCTTGCCCGCACCGGGCGGCGCGACTGGGTAGACGCTCAGACGGCTACCGGGGCCGGGATGGCCGGATGGGGGTCGTAGCCGATCACCCGGATGTCCTCATATCTGAACGAGAACAGGTCCGCCCGGTCGGGAATGACCACCGACGGGAGAGGCCTGGGCCGCCGCCGCAGCTGCGCGTCGGCCTGCTCTACATGGTTCCTGTACAGGTGAACATCACCGAAAGTGTGGACGAACTCTCCCGGACGGAGGCCCGTGACCCTGGCCACCATCATCAGGAGCAGCGCGTACGAGGCGATGTTGAAGGGCACTCCCAGGAAGATGTCGGCGCTGCGCTGGTAGAGCTGGAGGCTCAGGCGGCCCTGGCTCACGTAGAACTGGAACAGCACATGGCAGGGCGGGAGCGCCATCTCCGGCAGGTCGGACACGTTCCATGCCGATACGACCAACCGGCGGCAGTCGGGGTCGGTCCGTATCCGTTCCACCACGTCGGACAGCTGATCGATGGTCCGGCCGTCGGCACCCGTCCAGCTACGCCATTGCACGCCGTAGATAGGACCCAGGTCGCCGGTGCCCGGGTCGGCCCAGGCGTCCCAGATCGACACCCCGTTCTCCTGCAGGTACCGGACATTGGAGTCGCCGGCCAGGAACCACAGGAGCTCGTGGATCACCGAACGCAGGTGTACCTTCTTGGTGGTGAGAAGGGGAAAACCCCTGTCGAGGTCGAATCGGAGCTGGCGCCCGAAGAGGCTGTAGGTGCCGACGCCGGTCCGGTCCTCCTTCAGGATCCCCTCGTACCTGACCTCTTCCAGCAGGCTCAGATATTGCTGCATCGCGGGCCGGCGCTGTAAGTCAGAAACACGGGCCAAAGTTAATCAGGCGCGCGGCGGCAACCGCGGTATTACCCACCAAGTGATTTCGCGGCCTGATCCGGTCGCGCCGACCCATCAGAACGAGGCCTGGCTCCAGTAGTCCAGCACGTCGCCCCGGCCTTCCACCCGGACGTCATCGGGCGGGATCCGGTTCCAGAGGTACAGGTACAGGTCGGAGGCCCGACCCGTCACAGTGCAATCCACCGGCCCCTCTCCCCCGGCGCAGCCGGCCGAGTCGTCCGGGCCGAAGGAGGCCGTCCAGTGACGGCCCGCATCGGTGGCGACCACCCGGAGGGTTCGGACCTCGGGAGCCCTCGGACCACGGTCTGGCCGCGAGATGAAGAACACGACCAACTCGTCGATCCCGTCCGCGGCGTGTTCCGTATCGAAGCCGGTAACTGCGCCGGCTACCAGTTCGGAGTCAACTCGATGGATGGCGGTCTCGTGCGCCTGGCGCCGCGCCCAGAACGCCCGGGAGTCGGGCATCTGCATGAAGGTCCAGCAGTCGAGATCGTCGGGGGCGGACTCCAGGGCCGATACCAGCCGCGCGTGGCCCTGCCGGAACCAGTCCACCAGCCCTTCGTCGGGGGGCCAGCCGCCGGGGAGCACGTCCTCGCGGTCCGGAGGCTCCGGCCTGGCATCCCGGACCAATGCGCCCGCCCATCGGTGCACCCATCCGGTGTGGCGCAACAGCTGCCGCACGTTCCACTCGGGACAGGTTGGCACCGGATCGTCCAAGGACAGGCCGGCTGCAACAGCGGCCATGCGCCGGCCCTCGGCGCGGAGCGATCCGATCCAGGCGCTCACGTCCATCGGCTAGCCGCCCGCGAGCGGGATCCTCAGGACCAGGTGATCCTCCTCCACCGACCAGACCGCCCCGCCGACCAGGGCGAAATCGGTGTAGTCCGTCTCGGCCTGCTCTATGAACGCCCTCCGGCCCTCGCCCGCCACCGGGGGCAGGGGACGCCGGCGCACGGCTTCGGCGCGGTTTCGGAAGCGTTCCAGCATCGCATCGATATCGAACTGTGCCACTGCCCCTCCTCTCCGGCTACCAGGAACGGTAGACGAGTACCGCGTGCTAGCCCTGATTATTCCTGTTCCCAGCACACCAACGCGGATCGGGCCACTTCAACCACACAAATTCGCAAGCGGCCACACTTCACCCTGCGGTTGATTCCGCACCGACTGGAAGACGGGACTGTTAGATGGTTGTAACCCCAGGTCAGGAGTACGAAGCATCCATTCTCGTCACCCGGACAGACCCCCACCATGAATAATCGGGGCTCGGAGCCGGCCACAGCCAGGCTGCAGGCAAGCGGCCGGGCGATCACAACGCCTGGGCCATCCGACCGAGCCGAAAGGGTCAAATACTTGCTAGAATGACTCCGGTTATCCTTGTATCCTTACTATCGGAGTTCCGACATGCTCGCCAAACTGACTTCCAAGAACCAGTTGACGCTACCCAAGGCCGTCATTTCGGCCTTCCCGGACGTGGACTACTTCGATGTCAACAGAGAACGTGGCCGTATCGTGCTTACCCCCGTGCGCCTCACGCGAGCAGGCGCGGTGCGGGACCGTCTCGCCGAACTGGGCCTTTCCGAGGCCGACGTAGCCGACGCAGTGGCATGGGCGCGCCGGACTGAATGAAGCCACGCCGGCTGGTTCTCGATACCAATGTTCTGGTGTCGGCCCTGCTCTTCACAGAAGGGTCGCTGTCATGGTTGCGCGCATCATGGCAGTCCAAGACGATGATTCCCCTGGCAAGCCGAGACACCACCAACGAGCTACTCCGAGTGCTCTCCTACCCGAAGTTCGAATTGGGCGCCGACGACATCGAACATCTACTGGCTGACTATCTGCCATGGTGCGAGCCGGTCACCGTGTCGGAACCACCTCGCGTGCCGGAATGCCGCGACCCCTTCGATCAGCCCTTCCTGGAACTGGCCCTTTGCGGCGAAGCCGACGCACTGGTAACGGGCGACCGGGATCTGCTCACCCTTGCCCCCGAGTTCCCGGTTCCGATCGTCACGGCGCAAGCGATTAGACCCCGGGTGGCGGAATTGGAAAGTCCGTCCTGACCGCGGGCGTCAACTGCCCGCCGTGTCTCCGGCGGGCGGCTCGGCTCCACCCGCGGGCTGCTCAGGCGCCGCGCCGAGGTGGGCCTCGTCCACGTGATGCTGCTCGACGTACGTGGAGATGAACGCCTGGATGATCGCGGTTGCGGGAAGGGCCACGAGCGCGCCGACCACGCCGAGGAGTGACGTTCCGACCAGCACCGATCCGAACGCCACCGCGGGATGGAGCGACATCGTGCGGGCGGTGATCCGGGGAGAGAGGACAATGTTCTCGATCTGCTGGTAGACCACCAACCCGACGATCACCACGACCGCGGTGATCGGGCGCACGGTCAGGGCCACCAGCACCGGAACCAGCGCCGCCAGGTAGGTGCCGACAGCCGGGATGAACTGGCTGACCACCCCTACCCACACCGCCAGCGCCAGGGCGTATGGAACTCCCACTATCAGCAGGAAGACGTAGGTGAATATGGCCGAGACCAGGGCCAGAAGGGCCCGGGAGTAGACGTAGCCCCCGGTCTTGCGGATAGCGATCTCCCAGATGCGGCTCACCTCGGCCTGGCGCTCGGGACGCACCAGGGACAGCACCCGCCTGCGGAAGCGAGGACCGTCCGCCAGCAGGTAGAAGGTGAACAGCGCCATGGTGAAGAGCTGCAGCAACAGGTTGACGGCCTGGGCGCCCAGGCCCAGCACGCCGGTCGCCACGGACGCGGCGTAGGTCTGGAAGGAGCCCTGGAGATCGAGCATCCCGGCCGACACGTCGGAGAGGTTCAGGTCCAGACCGAACCGGTCGTTCAGGAAGGCGCTCAGGTCGGTCAACCAGCCGGGGACGTTGGATATCAGGGAGGCGACCTGCACCACCATGGGCGGGAAGGTGACCGCGACGAACACCAGACCGAAGACGACGGCTGCCGCGAACACCACGCTGGTGGCCAACCCCCGGCGCAATCCCCTCTTGGCCAGGAAGTCGACGCCAGGCTCCAGCGCGAAGGAGGCGAAGAGCGAGAGCAACAAGGCCAGAAGGAAACCCTTCAGCCGGATGACCCCCCACACCAGGAGGTAGGTGCCTAGGAAAGCCAGCACCACGAGCACGATGACACGAGGTATCCACGGCGGCATGCCGTCGTGCTTCCGGCTCCCGGCGTGGTGTTGCATGCCGGAAAGCCTAACGGGGAGGGAGTATCCGGTTTAGACACCGAACCGGCCCGTGCCGCACTGTGCCGATAAAGTAGACCGCCGCACGAGAACAGGAACGCCCGGAGATGGACAGGCAACCGATCGTCTGGAAGGCCTCCGATGCGGAGGTGGCCCGCTCACGCACCGCCGACTTCATGGCCCGCCACGGGATCGACACCTACCAAGATCTGGTCGAGCGGTCCATTACCGACCTGGAGTGGTTCTGGGAGGCCGCCATCGCCTATCTGGGCGTCCCCTTCTCGGAGCCCTATCACACCCTGGTCGATACCAGCGACGGGATCCAGTTTCCCCGGTGGTTTTCAGGCGGGGAGATCAACCTCTCGGAGGTGTGCGTCGATCGCTGGGTGGCGCAGGATCCCGAGCGGACCGCGCTGGTGGCGGAGCGGGAGGACGGAACCCAGCGGAGCTACAGCTTCGGCGAGTTGCTGGAGATGGTGGAGCGGGCGGCCGGCGCCCTGGCGGAGGCCGGCGCCGCCAAGGGCGAAACGGTGGTCGGCTACCTTCCCATGACCCCCGAGGCCGTGGTATCGATGCTGGCAGCCGCCCGGATCGGCGCCATCTACGTGCCGATCTTCTCAGGATTCGGCACCGAGGCGGTCGCCTCCCGGCTCGAAGCCTCGCAACCCGCGGTGATGGTGACCGCCGACGGATACACCCGCCGGGGCAATCCCATCGGTATGAAGGAGACGGCCGACCGGGCCATCGAGGCGGCGGGCGTAACCCCCAACGTGATCGTGGTCCCGAACCTGGGACAACCCGACACTCCCTGGACGGCCGGACGAGACCGGTGGTGGGAGGAGTCGCTCGAGACCGCCCCGCGTATGGGCGCGGTTGCCACGGGCAGCGAGGATCCGGTACTGCTGGCCTACACCTCCGGCACCACGGGAAAGCCCAAGGGAGTGGTCCACGTTCACGGCGGTCTGGCCGTAAAGCTGGCGGTCGAGGGTGCCTTCCAGTTCGAAATAGCGCCCGGAGACCGGGTGATGTGGATGACCGACCTGGGCTGGATCATGGGGCCTTGGATGGTGGTGGCCGGCCTGAGCAACGGTGCCTCCCTCGGCTGCTACGACGGCGCCCCCGACTACCCGACGCCCGGGCGCACCTGGCAGCTGGTCGAGTCGCTCGGTATCACGGTCCTAGGCATTTCCCCCACCCTGATCCGTGCCCTCCAGCCCCACGGCGCCCACCATGCCGCCGCGTGCAACCTGTCCGCTCTCCGGGCCATCGGTTCGACCGGCGAACCGTGGAATCCGGACCCGTGGTGGTGGCTGTTCCGGGAGGTCGGGGGCGAGCGAGTGCCCATCATCAACATCTCGGGCGGGACCGAGATCGGGGCCTGCCTGCTTTCGGTAAACATGCTCCAAGGCATCAAGCCCACCTCTCTGGGCGGTCCGGCTCTCGGCATGGCTGTCGACGTGTACGACCAGGAGGGACACCCCCTGAGAGGCGACGTCGGCGAGTTGGTGTGTTCCAAGGCGTGGCCCGGCATGACCCGGGGTTTCTGGGGCAAGGACGACCGGTACCTCGACACCTACTGGAACCGCTGGCCGGACATCTGGGTGCACGGCGACTGGGCATCGGTGGACGAGGACGGCTTCTGGTACCTGCACGGACGTTCGGACGACACGCTCAGCATCGCCGGCAAGCGGATCGGTCCGGCCGAGATCGAATCGGCCGCGGTTGCCCATCCCGGCGTGTTGATGGCGGCGGCCATCGGGGTGCCGCATCCTGTCAAGGGCGAGGCCATCGCGGTGTACGCCGTGCCTACGGCGGGGACGGAGCACAGCCCGGAACTGGCAGAAGCCATCTCGGGAAGGGTGGTGGACCATCTGGGCAAGGCCTTCCGGCCGGTGGCGATCGAACTGGTTGAGGACCTGCCACGAACCCGGTCCGCCAAGATCATGCGCCGGGTGGTGCGGGCCCGCGCCCTGGGTCAGGAACCCGGCGACCTGACCAGCCTCGAGAACCCCGCCGCCGTGGATGCCATCAACCGGCTCGAAGTCTAGTTTCTAGTTGCTAGTTGCTAGTTGTTGGTAACTTATACTGACCACTGACGGCTATCTGCCCTGCTGTCGCATGATGTACTGGGCTACCCGGACGATCTGGTCCTCGGAGAGGGTGCGCCGGAAGGCGGGCATCCTCCCGATCCCGGCGTAGATCGACTGGACCAGGTAGGACTCGGGCTTGTCGGTCGATCTCGCGGCCTCGCCCACCAGAGCCACACCGGTACCGCCCCGCAGGTCCGAACCGTGGCAGCGGGCGCACATCTGGACGTATATCTCCTCGCCCGTAGCGTCCTCGGGCAGGTCAGGACCTCCGCATGCCACCATCACCAGAGCCAGGACGACGGAGGCACCCGCCGTGAGGATGCGCTTTCCCACCGCGCCTACTCGCCTCGGATCGAGTTGAGGTAGTTGTAGATGGTGATGCGGCTCACCCCCATCAGGTCGGCTACCTCGTTGATGGACTTGCGGAGCCGGAAGGCCCCGCGCTCATCCAGCAGCCGGACCGCCACCTGCTTCTGGACCCGGCCCAGCTCGGCCAGCCTGCCGCCCAACTCCCCTTCCACCTGGGTGACCAGGTGGTCCAGGGCGTCATGGAGGGTCAGGACGCGTACCGCCGCCACCAACTCCCCCTCCCATTCGAGGAGTATGCAGTCGCCGTCGGTCCTGTTCGGGTCGATGATCTCGGCCCCCATCGCCTCGACCAGGGGCCGCACCGCCTCCAGCAGGGGATGCTCCTCCCTCATGGAGTGACCGTCATGGTCACCGCCACCCGGGTGGCGCCGGCCTCCATCGCCGCCCTGATGCCCGCGGCCGCCCTGTCGAGCACCACGTCAAGGTCGCCCTCGACAGAGGTCCCGAACGGGCCTATGTCAGGCGACAGCGGAGCGAGCGCCTCTATGGCCGCCTGGACGTGGGGCCCCTGCCTGCCTTCGGTAAAAGGCTCCACTGTGAACTCGGCGCGGGCCAGCACTTTCCACACTCCTTGATCCGGGCGCCACGAGGTTAAACATGGTTGCCGAAGTTGCTTCCGAGATTGCTAGGATTTTGACAAAATGTAAAAGTAATCCGCAGAGCCGACTGCCACGACCGGCAAGCAGGCCCTTTGGTTGGAGGAGGCGACCATGACCCTGATCGCAGAGAGGACTATCGACTTCACTCTCAACGGCCGGGCCGTCTCCGTCCGCGCCGACCATCCCCACCTGCTGTCAGCCCTCCGCGAGGAACTCGACATCACATCGGTCAAGGACGGCTGCGCGCCGTCGGGCCAGTGCGGGTGCTGCACCGTCCTGGTCAACGGACGCGCCTTCGTAGCCTGCGTCCTGGCGCTGGAGAAGATCGAGGGCAAGGAAGTGGTCACCCTGGAAGGGTTCGACCCGGCGGAACGGGACCGCCTGGCGTCGGCATTCGCCGCCACCGGCGCCCTCCAGTGCGGGTTCTGCACCCCCGGGATCGTGGTGCGGGCCAAGGCGTTGATCGATCAGAAGGGTGCGGGTCTGACCAGGAAGGTGGCGGCCGGACGGCTCGGCGCCCACCTGTGCCGGTGCACCGGCTACACCAAGATCTTCGACGCCATCGACATGCTGGCCCGGGGCGACATCCCCCCGCTCGAGACTCCCTCCGGAATCGGAAAGGCCGGCATCAAGTACGAGGGCTACGAGCTGGCCCTCGGCGACCGCGACTACATCGACGACATGCGCCTGGACGGGATGCTCCACGCCGCGCTCCGGTTGACCGACCACGCCCGGGCCGACGTGGTGCGGATCGACACGAGCCGGGCGCTGGCCATACCCGGCGTGGAAGCCGTCTTCACCGCGGCCGACGTTCCGGGCGAGCTGAAGGTGGGCCTGATCCACAAGGACTGGCCGGTCCTGATCCCCGAGGGCGGTCGCACCTCCTACTACGGCGACGTCCTGGCCGTGGTGGTGGCGGTGGACCGGATGACAGCCCGTGAGGCCGCCGAGGCGGTTGACGTGGAGTACCGGACGCTCAAGCCCTTCACCGACCCAGCCGAGGCGGTGGCCTCCTCGGAGGACGCGGTCTGGGGCCTGGAGGGCAACGTCCTGTCCATATCCAAGTACGCCCGGGGCGACTTCGAGTCCGCCTACCAGGGCTCCGCCCACCGGGTACACGAGACCTTCATCACCCAGCGGGTCGAGCACGCCTTCCTGGAACCCGAGTCGACGCTCGTGGTACCGGCCGGCAACGGCCGGCTCATGCTCTATTCCGGTGGCCAGGGTGTCTGGGACGACCGGGACCAGGTGGCCTCGGTGCTCGGCATCGATCCATCCCTGGTAACGGCCGAGTTGGTGTCGAACGGCGGTGCGTTCGGCGGCAAGGAGGACATGGCCAACCAGGCGCAGACGGCTCTGGCCGCCCACCTGCTGGGCCGCCCGGTCAAGTGCACCCTGTCGAGGGAGGAGTCGCTCCGGATCCACGCCAAGCGGCATCCGATCCGGATCGAGCTGTGGGCCGGATGTGACGAGAACGGCAGGCTGACCGCCCTCAAGGCCCGGATGCTGGGCGATTCGGGCGCCTACGCCTCGGTGGGCATGAAGGTGCTCGAGCGGGCCGCCGGGCACGCCAGCGGCCCCTACATCGTGCCCAACATCGACGTAAAGGCAGTGGCCGCCCGCACCAACAACCCCATCTGCGGCGCCTTCCGGGGCTTCGGAGCCAACCAGGCCCAGTTCGCCATGGAGGGCGTGATGGATCGTCTGGCGCATTCGGTGGGGATCTCCGGTTGGGAGATGCGGAGCCGCAACGTCGTGGAACCCGGCGCGCTCTGGGGTCCCGGCCAGATCATGGACGACGGCTGCCGGGGCGCTCGCCAGTCACTGGACGCGGTCAAGCCCCATTACGACGCCGCTCGCGCCGCGGGTAAGGCCGTGGGAGTGGGCCTCGGGCTCAAGAACAGCGGCCTGGGCAACGGCTTCAAGGAGATCGCCGGAGCGGTGGTGCGGTTCACCAGGAACGGCGCCGTCGAGGTTCGCCACTGCTGGACCGAGATGGGCCAGGGGATCCATACGGTGGCCCAGCAGGTTGCGGCGGAGGAACTGGGGATCGATCCGAAGCGGATCCGGGTGATAGTGGACACCAGCCGGGAACTCGGCGCCGGCCAGACCACCGGATCCCGTGGCACCCTCATGGGCGCCGGAGCGGTCAGGTCCGCCTGCCGGGCCGCGGACGCCGGCGGACGGCTCCCGGATGTCGACTACCACGGGGAGTACCGGGTGGACTGGACCAACTCCCTCAAGGAGAAGGTGGAGAACCCGATCATCCACTCCGCATTCGGTTATGCGGCTCAGCTGGTGATCGCCGACCGCCGCACCGGCAAGATCGAGCGGGTGGTGGCGGCCCACGACGTCGGTCGGGCCATCAACCCGATCCTGTGCGAGGGCCAGATAGAAGGCTCGGTCCACATGGGCCTCGGCTACGCGCTCAGCGAGGATTTCCCCGCCGACGAGGAGGCCCGCCCCACCAACATGACGCTGCGGAGCCTGGGCATCATCAGGCCCAAGGACATGCCGGATGTAGACGTGATCCTGGTAGAGGTCCCGCAGCCGAGGGCGCCGTACGGGATCAAGGGTGTCGGCGAGATCGGCCTGGTGCCGACCGCCGGGGCGGTGGCCGCCGCCTTCCACGACATCGACGGGGAGTGGCGGAACCACCTGCCCATGAACATCCACCACCGGGCCGCGAAGACGTGACCACCACGCCCGGGATGGTGTGCGCCCATCACCATCTGTACTCCACCCTGGCGAGGGGAATGCCTGCCCCCCCGGAGACGCCCACGAGCTTCCTGGGGATCCTCGAACAGATCTGGTGGAGGCTCGACACGGCTCTGGATCTGGAGATGATCCGGTGGTCGGCCATGCTGGGGGCTCTCGAGGCGCTCGAGTCGGGCACCACCGGGATCGTGGACCATCACGAGTCTCCCAACGCCATCGAGGGGAGCCTCTCCGTGATCGAGGAGGCCTGCCGGGAGGTGGGGGTCCGGGTGCGGCCCTGCTACGGAGTGACCGACCGGCACGGCCCGGATGGCGCCCGGCGCGGCCTCGAGGAGAACCGCCGCTACCTGAACGAGGGCGGTAGCGGGATGGTGGGTATCCACGCCGCGTTCACCTGCGAGCCGGAGACGCTGGAGGCGGCGGCGGCGCTGGCTCGGGAGTTAGGCGTGGGCGTTCACGTCCATGTTGCGGAGGGTCCGGAGGACGAGGATTGCGTGCGGCACCTGTCGGGGCTGGCCGAAGACAGCTGGTTGCTGGCCCATTGCGTCTACCTGCCGGACGACCACGGGCTGCGGGGCACGATCCTCCATCAGCCGCGCTCCAACCTGAACAACTCGGTGGGCTACGCCAACCCGGCCCGGTTCGACAACCCGGTGGCGCTGGGCACTGACGGGATCGGCGCCAACATGATCGACACCTTCCGCCTGGCCTACGTGATGCACCGCTCGGTGGATGTGACCGCCACCCCGGACACGGCGTGGGGCTGGCTGGAGAACGGATGGGACCTGATCCCCGAGGCCAGGAACGACCGGGTCACCTGGAGCTACGACCCTATGGACCCGTGGCACATCGCCTTCACCCCGAGTATCCGACCAATTGAAGTTGAAGTAGAAGGTGAAATCATCTTCAAGGACGGCACTCCTACCCGAGTGGACGCCGCCGAGATCCGCGCCAAGGCGCGGGAGCAGGCAGCCCGATTGCACGCCCGCCTATGACCAAGATGAGGCACGCCATGCGGTCGAGAACCGCCACGAGAGTCCTCATCGAGCCGGGATCTCCCTACAAGGCCGGCCGGCCCAACCCTCCCTACGGGGCCGGCCGGCCCACCCCACCGAGAACGCGAAAATCGCCCGAATCGGCGCTCCGCGCCGGGCCCTCCCCCACCACCACCTTTCCGAGTGACCGGACGCGGCCCGCTAATCCCCTGGCGGGGTGGCCTTCCGGTCTGATGAACCCGGTCCGGCCGGAGGGACGTCCTGATCCGACCGCCGGTGCCTTGGCCTCCGCCAACATAAACAACGGGTGTGACACGAAACGACGGTTCGGTCGGGCAGGATCGGGAGGCGCCGGATGACCGAAGCACACGAGCCCCTCACGCCGTTCAGCATGGCCGACCTGCTGGCCCGGATAAGCCACGAATGGGAGAGCCGGCACCGCATCTACGACCTGCCGACGGCGCGCTTCTTCAACGTGTCGAAAGGGCCCGACATCTCGATCGACTTCCTGGGACGGCCCGCAGCGACCCCGGTCGGCCCGGCCGCCGGGCCGCACAGCCAGATGGCCCAGAACATCGTGCTGTCCTGGCTGGGAGGCTCCCGGCTGATGGAACTCAAGACCGTCCAGATCATGGACGAACTCGAGATCGGGCGGCCATGCATCGACATGGAGACCATCGGTTACAACATCGAATGGAGCCAGGAACTCAAGATCCCCCAGTCGCTCGAGGAGTACGTCAAGGCCTGGATGATCATCGAGATGCTGCGCCGCTGGGACGAGGTCACCCCCCTCCTCGGCACGGACACCGGACCGCTCATCTTCGACCTGTCGGTGGGTTACGACCTGGCCGGCATCTCCACCGACCGGGTGGCCTGGTTCATCGACTCGATGATGGACGCCCGCGAGGAGATCGAACGGCTCCGGCCCCAGATCGGAGGGGAGTTCGCCCGGTTCCGTGACATGGACTTCCCCGCCCGGATCGCCGACACCGTCACCCTCTCCACCTTCCACGGCTGCCCGCCCGACGAGATCGAGTCGATCACCAAGCACCTGATCACCCGCCACGGGCTGGACGTCATCGTCAAGCTCAACCCCACCCTCCTGGGCTTCGAACGGGTCAAGGAGATCGTCATCGGGACCCTCGGATACGACACGACCGTGCTCCGCAAGGAGGATTTCGACAACGATCTGCAATTCCCCAGGGCGTTGGAACTGATCGACGAGCTCAACACCTTCGCCGCCGATCACGGGCGCCGCTTCGGGATCAAGCTCACCAACACGCTGGTGGTCGAGAACACCAAGGGTTTCATGCCGGACAACACCATGTACCTGTCGGGACCGCCTCTCCACGTGGTATCCACCACCCTCCTGGGCGAGCTCCACAGGGCGTTGCCCGGGATGCTGCGTGTGGACGGGCAGGATGGCCCGGTGCAGGTGTCGTTCTCGGCCGGGATCACCAAGGACAATCTGCCCGCGGCGGCCGGACTCGGGCTGGCGCCCCTGACGGTCTGTTCGGATCTGCTCAAGCCGGGCGGGTACGGGCGCCTCGCCCCGATGCTGAAGGGCCTCTGGAAGGCCATGGACCGGGTCGGCGCAGGGTCGTTGCGGGAATGGCAGGCACACCAGGCCGAACTCGCCGATGGTGCGGGCGCGGTCTTCACCTACATCTCCACCCTTCACAACCCCGCCACCAACCGTAAGTACACCCTGGCCGGCAACTCCAAGCTGCCCCGCTCCGTGGACCACGAGCTCCAGATGTGGGGATGCGTGGCCTGCAACTTCTGCGTCACCGTGTGTCCCAACGACGCCTTCTTCCGGATTCCCACCCCGGATGAGCTGGACGCCACCGGCCTCCAGCAGTACCTCGTGCTCACCGAGCTCTGCAACGAGTGCGGCAACTGCATGGTGTTCTGCCCCGAAATAGGCGACCCGGCGGTGATCAAGCCGCGGCTGTTCATCGATCCGGACCGCTTCGAGGCCGAGACGGACCAGGCGTTCCTCATCCACCAGGACCCGGACGGGTACTGGGTTCAGCCCAACGCGGCGGCCGCCGACCACACCGGGGATCTGCTCCTCCTGCTCAACGGCGAGGAGGGGTTCGTGCTCCCACCCTCATCCAAGCCGTGGACGGAGGACCCGGATCGGACCGACCTCTACCAGACCGAGCAGCCGGCATGACCCTCTCCATGGACGACGTCCGGCACTTCGTCAGGGCTGACCAGGGCCTGGCCGTGGTCTCCTTCGCCCGACCGGACGGCTCGGTGCACTCGTCCCTGGTGAATGCAGGAGTGATGGATCATCCGGTCACCGGAGTGGAATCGGTGGCCCTGGTGGTGCGGGGCAACACGGTCAAGCTCCGCCACTGGCGCCACACCCCGAGGGCCACGATCCTGTTCAAATCGGGTTGGTCATGGATCGGCGTGGAGGGCACCACCAGCATCATCGGCCCGGACGATGATCTCGGCGGCTTCGACCCGTCACGGGTTCCCCGGTTGCTGAGGGACGTGTTCACGGCTGCCGGCGGCACCCACGAGGACTGGGACGAGTACGACCGGGTGATGGCTGCCGAACGCCGGACCGCCGTCTTCATCGGACCCAAGCGGATCACCGGGTCCGGCTGAGCACATCGAAGCCATACCAAGGAGCTCGAACGATGAACCTGCTGCCAGGCGTGGAAGCACATTCGATCATCACCAGCCGGCTCCGGACGCACTACTACCGATCCGGACCATCCGACGGCACCCCGGTGGTCATGATCCACGGGAACCTGTCGACCGGGCGCTTCTACGAGCACCTGTGGGGCGACGCACCCGACCGGTATCTTTTCATCGCCCCCGACATGCGCTCCTTCGGACGGTCAGACCCGGCCCCCATCGACGCCACCCGCGGGCTTGCCGACTGGGCCGACGACACCCGGGCGCTGGTCGAGGCCCTGGGGATCGACACCCCTCCCCACCTGGTGGGATGGTCGACCGGCGGAGCTGCCATCGCCTCCTACGCGATGCGCTACCCGGCCGCTTCACTGACCTTCATCGACCCGGTGTCCCCCTTCGGGTTCGGAGGCACCCAGCGGGACGGCACGCCCTGCCAACCGGACTGGGCCGGCACGGGCGGCGGGACCGCCAACCCCGACTATTCCCAGCGGCTGGCTTCCGGAGATCGTTCCTCCGAGGCGCCGGTCTCGCCCCGCAACGTCATGAACTCCGCCTACTGGTCACCAGAGTTCCGGCTTCCGGAGGAACGGGAGGAGATCCTGCTGGACGAGGTGCTCCTGACCGTCTCCGGAGACGACGGTTATCCCGGAGACCTGACGCCCTCCGACAACTGGCCGATGATCGCCCCCGGCACCCGGGGAATACTCAACGCGCTGTCCGGCAAATATTGCAACTGGGCGGACCTGCCCGACCTGGAGCCCAAGCCACCGGTGCTCTGGACCCACGGTTCCAACGACCTGGTGGTGGCGGACGGTTCCATGTGGGAGATGGGCACCCTCGGCCAGATGGAGTTCATCCCCGGTTGGCCCGGCCTAGACGTCTTCCCGCCCCAGCCCATGGTCTCCCAGATCAGGGACGTGCTGGAACGCTACGCCGCCAACGGAGGACGGGTCGACACGGAGATGCTGGAAGGCTCCGGCCACGGCCCCCACATCGACGCCGCCGACCGCTGGTCGCAGATCTTCTTCGGCTTCCTGGAGTCCGTCTAACCACCCCCACGAGCGGGCATCGGCCTGAAGCCGGCCTGGTCATGGATCGGCGTCGGAGAAGGCTATGTGGGTCCCGGACCCCTTGGTCCCTTCCCGCAGTCGAAGCCCGGCAGCGTCGCCAGGGCTCTCAGGTAGATGAGTTGGCGACGAGGCTGAATGGGATTGCCGGGGCGGACATCAAGACGGGCCGTGAAGTAGCAGACCCGGTTGATCGAGTCCCTGGGGAAGAGGGTCTCGGCCAGCTTTCGCAGGTCGAGCCAGCGGAAGGGCGTGTCCTTCAGGGCGCGGTTGTAGATATTGAAGCCGTCTATGTAAACGTTGGTAATCAATCTCTACTCCCATACAAAGACAGAGACCGCCCGGATGGACGGTCTCGACCCTACCGGCGAAGCGATAGGGGTAGTGACAAAAACATACCACCAGGGAAGGGGATACGGGCGGCGCGACCCCGGTGGGCGAATCGGAGCGGAGCCCCTGTGCTGTCCGTGTATGCGCCCCCTTTCGCGTTTCGGCCGTGGCGGGCTCAGTCGTGTATCCAGGAGGTGAACTCGTAGGCGCCCGTCTTCCGGTGGCTGTCGTGGTTGTTGGTGGTGGCCTCCACGGTGTAGGTCCCCGGACCCAGCGTGGCGCTGAGCCCGGCGTCCTCGTTCCGGTAGTTGTCGTTCTGGCCGATGGGGGGACCGGAGATGCCCCGCCCCTCGTGCAGCAGCAGGAAGGAGTTGACCGCATTGGATTTCATGGTGAGGCCCACCAGCGCCTGCCGGTCCAGGGTGAAGACGTAGTAGTGGGCGTTCTTGCCCCCGTGCGAGTAGGACTGGCAGCCGTCGCCGGAGGTCAGCTCGCCGTCGATGCTGTTCCAGCCCCAGGCGACCTCGGTCACGCAGGGACGGGTCAGTCGCGTATTGGGTAGGAGTGGATGTTCATGCCGTACCGTCCCCCGTCGCCGTTGCCGGGCACTCTGATGGCCGCCTCGATGGTGTAGGTCCCCGGCTCCAGCTCCAGATCCAGCACGGCGTCCATCCCCCTCACGCCGCGATCATCGTCGGAGAAGGCTATGTGGTTCCCCGATCCCTTGGTGCCCTCGCGCAGGTACAGCACGGCGTCCCAGGTGTGGGGTGACCCCATCTCGATGACCACCCTCCTACTCCTGTCTCCGGTGATGGTGAAGGTGTGGTAGCGGGCGTAGCCCCCCGCCTCCTCCACCGAGTGGCAGGGCCACCCCCAGGTCCCGCCGACGTAGAGGCTTCGGATGCCCGGGGTGCCGTTGTACTCCCGGCAGTCGGCGGGCGTCACCTCGGCGCCCTCGGGCTTGAAGTCGCTGTCGTTCCACAGCCAGTAGTTCTTGCCCCGCAACGCCAGCAGGTAGTTGCCGGTCTCGCCGGGTGAGTTGGTGGTGACCTCGATGGTGTAGGTCACCCCGGCTTTGGCCCCGCTGTAGTGGATCCAGGCGTAGACGCCGTTGCGTTTCCAGTTCAGCGAGGAGTTCTGCTTGATCAGGGTGTCGCCCTCGTAGAGGTACAGCTCCTCGGCGGCCCCCCTGGAGGTCAGGAACAGCTCGATGAGACCGGGCGCGGAGGGGGTGTAGCGGTAGTAGCGGGCGTAGGCACCGAGGGTCTCGGTGGAGTGGCAGATGCCCTTCCACATGCCGGGCTCGGTGTCGCCCCGGTCGATCTCCATGACACAGGGGTCATCAGGGCCCGGCAGGTCCCGGGGGATGCCGGCCCAGAGGTGGAAGTAGGACACCGACCGGCCCGAGGGGGTGGTGGCCTCCAGGGTGTAGGTGCCCGCCGGCAGCTTCTGGTCGATGCGGGCCCAGTGCAACGACCCGAAGCCCTCGTCGGTGACGATGGCTTCTCCGCCGTAGCTGCGGCCCACGCGCAGGATCAGCTTGGGGAAGGCCGTGCTGCTCTCGGCGTGGAGCCGCACCTGGGTCTCGGCGTCGATGGTGAAGGTGAAGTACTTGGAGTAGCGGCCGCCCTCGTAGCGGGCTTCGCAGCCCACGCCCCACTTGGTGCCCAAAGAGCCGTGGTAGTTGTACTGCCAGGGCCCAAGGGCGATGTCGCGGCGGCACGGTCCGTAGGACTCGTAGCCCTCGTAGGCGTCGCGGGGCGCCGGGCCGCCGTCGGCCTTGTAGTTGAACGACACCGGGTCCACCGACGGGCTGACGGCCAGGCCCGAGGAGGTGCTGGTGAGGGCGCCGCCGCCCACCATGCTGATCCCGCCGCCGTGTTTGGCGTGGGTGCCGAAGACCAGCTTGTCGACGGCCTGGTCGCCGGCCTGCACGCCGCGCCGGAATTCCATCGCTGTGTAGGGGCCGGGGCCCCGCACCACGCCCCGCGCCTGCACGCGCATCCAGCCATCGTCGGAGAACAGCGTGAGCTGGGGCTGACCGGTGGCGGTCACCGGCTCGCTGAAGGTGACCCGCACCTTGATGACCTCGCCGAGGCGGAAGGTCTGGCCGTCGGCGGGGGTGTTGATCAGCTCGATGGCGGTGACCACGGGCTGGGCCTTGGCCACCGGCTGGTTCCCGAAAGTCTCCACCGCATTCTTTCCGGTGACGGCACGGTCCTGCAGCTGGTTGGCTCCGGGCTTGGCGTAACGCACCTGCACGTCGTCGGTGGCCGCCAGCGCGGGGGTCAGGGTGAGGACCACCGTGGGGCCGTCGATCGCGACGCCGGAGACGGCGCCGGTGCGCACGACGCCGTTCACCGTGACCGTGAAGTCGCCGGGGGCCGGTGTCGAGGTGTCGTCGAGGGCCTCGTTGAAGGTGATGGTGATCTTGTCGCCCGCCTGGTTCAACGCCGCCCCCACGAAGGCGGGCGGGGTGGTGTAGGGCACCTTGTTCTCCACGGCCTGGAAGTCGAAGCTCTCGATGGCGTTGTCGCTGGTGTCGCGCAGCACGTTGGCGCCCGTCGGCCGGATGTATTTCACCTGGACCGTCTGGCCGTGCTCGATGGCCGGAATCACGCCCAGCAGGGTGACCGTGCCGGTGGCCAGGACCGTTGTCAGGCCGCCCGGCACCCGCTGCGCCCCCCCGTCGACGGAGTAGCGGAAGTCGAGGGTGTTGGCGTGCCCCTTCAGCGCCTCGTTGAAGGTGACGATGATCTCGGACCCGTCGGCTTTGGTCTCGGCTCTGGAGACGGTGGGCGGGGTGATGTCGCGGCTGCCGTCCACCTTGTGGCTGGTGTCGTGGGCCAGCCCCGGATGGGACAGGTCGAGGATGGGCGAGCCGCCGACCGCTTCGTCGATGCTGCTGCCGCCGTCGTTTTCCAGGGAGTCGGCGATCACGGCCACGCCCGAGTCGGCCCCGGAGCTGTCCGCGGCCAGCACGGTGTAGGCGAAGATCAGCGTCCTGGTGCCGCTGCCGCTCTCGTAGACGGCCCAGTGGTCGGTGGTGTCGGCGGGCTTGAACTTGAGCTTCAGCCTGGGCCGGCCGACCGTGGTGTCCACGTTCACCGCCTTGCGGAAGCTGACCCGGATGCGGATGACCTCGCCCTCGGTGTAGTAGTCGTGGCCGCCGACGGTGGAGGACACCGCCACAGCGATGACCCGCACCGGCGGCTGGGGCTGGTCGGCGGCGCTGAGGCCGCCATAATCGATGACCGGGTAGTCGTCGTCGGCGCCGAAGTCCCACGGGTCGTCGCCCACCGAGTCGCCGTTCAGGTCCGCGTTCCAGTTGGCGTAGATATCGGTATAGCCGGTGGGGGCGATCAGCTCGGCGGGTGTCTTGCCCGCGCCGGCGCCGCCGGTGGTCAGGCCGCTGGTGAGCGTGTCCCAGTAGCTGTCGGTGACGGTGCCGAAGTTGAACGCGACCAGCCCTCCGAGGTTACTGTTGCTGGATACCGCGCCCGTGGAATAGCTGGCGACGATCGTGCCGCTGGAGCCGTTGGTGCCGACGAGGCCGCCGGTAGTGATACTGGCGGCGCCGCCAGATACGCTGCCGGTGGCGTAGCTGGCCGCGATCCGGCCATTATTGGACCCGGCCAGGCCGCCCCGGCCGTTGCCTGTGCCTGTGCCTGTGATGGTGACCGACACGGCTGAGCGAGAGGCGACGATGGTGCCGGAGGTATCGTTGCGGCCGACCAGACCACCAAAGAAGTCGGTGGACCCCGTCAAGTTTCCCCGGACGGCGCCCGCCGCGGAAACGGCGGCGATCCAGCCGCTGTTATTGCCGGCCAACGAGCCGGTGCGTCCACCACCGTTCGAAGTGACGCTGACGCCGGTGAGGAGCAGGTTCTGCACCCGGCCGCCGGCGCTGATGGACGCGAACAGACCGTTGCCAGCACCGGAGCGGACGATGGTCAGGCCGTCGATGGTGTTGCCGTTGCCCTCGAGGGTGGCCGAGTAGGCCGGCAGCGGCACCCAGCCCGCGCCCGCGTTGTAGGGGGCCACATCCAGGTCGATGGTGACCGCGGCCTCGCCGGCGGCGCCGGTGCCGATCTCGTAGCCGGTGCAGCCGGCGGCGGGGCAGCCCATGCCGGTGGGCGCGTTGGGGTAGGCGGCCAGGTAGTCGGTCAGGCTGGCCTGGTCCGGCGCGCCGTTGCCGTCGGCGTCCCAGCGCAGGGCGTTGAGCTGCGCCGCGCTGGTGACCTCGATCAGGCCGTCGTCGTCGGTGTCGTAGTCGGCCAGGCCGCTCGCCGGCAGCGTGGCCACGAAGTCCAGCGTGGGGTAGTCGGTGGCCGTGCCGAAGCTCCAGGGGTCGTCGGCGCCCAGCCTCCCGTCGAGGTCCAGGTTCCAGTTGGCGTAGATGCCGGTGTAGTCCGTGGGCGTTTGCAGCTCGCTGGTGGTCTTGCCCGTGCCGCCGGCGCTGGTGGTCAGGCCGCTGGTGGCCGTGTCCCAGTAGCTGTCGGTGGCCGTGCCAGAGACGGCGTTAATGCGATCGTGACCGACAAGGCCTCCGACTTGAAAGCCGCCCGTCGCCTGGCCCGTGGAATAGCTGGCCACGATCGAGCCTGTGTTGCCGCCCACCAGGCCGCCGACAAAGCCGCCGCTGGCACCGCCCGTTACGGTCCCGGTGGCGTAGCTGGCCACGATCCGTCCCTCGTTCTGCCCCACCAAGCCGCCCAGGAAGAAGCGGCCCTCGCCGGTGACCGATGCGTGAGAGTGGCTGGCGACCAGCGTTCCGGTGCCGTTGTTAAAGCCGACCAGACCACCACTGTTAGAACCCGTAGCCATGATCCCCGCGCCGGCGGCTGACACGGCGGCGACGTGGCCGCTGTTATCGCCGGCCAACGAGCCGGTGCGTCCACCACCGTTCGAAGTGACGCTGACTCCGGTGAGGCTCAGGTTCTGCACCCGCCCGCCGGAGGAGATGGACGCGAACAAACCGTTGTTGCCTTCGTCGCGGTTGATGAACAGCCCGTCGATGGTGTGGCCGTTGCCCTCCAGCACGGTGGCGAAGGACGGGATGGGGACCCAGCCCTCGCCGGTGTTGTAGGGGGCTGCGCCCAGGTTGATGGTGACCGCCGCCTCCATGTCGGCGCCCGTGCCTATCTCATAGCCCGCACAGCCGGTGTCGGGGCAGCCCATGCCCGCCACCGCCCGCGAGAAGGCGGCGGCGTAGTCGGTCTGGTTGGCGGCCGCCGGGGTCCCGTCGCCGTCGGTGTCCCAGCGCAGGGCGTTGAGCTGGGCGGCGGTGCGGACCTCGATGAGGCCGTCGTCGTCGGAGTCGTAGTCGACTACTCCGTAGCCGACGATGGCCATCTTCCTCGATAGTTGGGACGTGCTGGGGAACCCGGGAGAAGTGGCGTCATGGTTCCTGAAGAAGCTCCTATCGTTTATGTCCCAGCCCGACTCCGCGCCGGTGTCCTCCGCGTCGGATGCCGTGAACTGGACAGTGGAGGCGCCGGTGCCGGGGAAGTCCACGACCACGACGTAGCCGGTGGAGGGCTCCAGGGCGATGCCGTCGCCGGGGGCGGTGAAGGTGTTGACGCCGGCGGCCAGCGTGCCCGGATTGGTGAGGGTGCCGACCAGGGTGCCGTCACTGTTGAGGCTCGCGCCGCTGCGGATGCTGACGGTGAGGACCTGGTCCGCCGCCAGGGTATTGAACTGGATGTCCACGGCGGTCAGCTTGTAGCCGCCGGGGTTGGCGCCGGTGGTGAATCCCTGGGCGCGGTCGGCGTTGGTGTCGCCGGTGGACCCGTCGGCCTGGCCCAGGTTGCTGACCAGGGTGATGTCCACCGCCCGGGCCTCGAAGGAGTCGGCGTCGTCGTTGTCGGACCCCTGGAGCGGGTTGGCGGTTGGCTTGGCGTAGCTCACCATCACCACATCGGTGCTGGCCACCGCCGATGCCAGGGTGAGGGTGACCGTGCTGCCGCTGACGACCACGCCGCCGGTATTGACGTTGCGGCGGGCGCCGTTCACCGTGACCGTGAAATCGCCGGGCGCGGGCGTCGAGCCGGTGTTCAGGGACTCGTTGAAAGTGATGACCACCTCGGCCCGGTCCACCGACGTGACCGCCCGCACCGGCAGCGGGCCGGCGCCTACGAGTTCGCCCTTGATGGCGATTATCGGCGAATTTCGGTTGGAATTAGCCCATGTATTCTGATGCGCTCGGCCCTCGTATGTCAGGTCGCCGATGCTCCATCCGCTCGCAGCTCCGGCATCCTCGGCGTGACTACCTGTGAGCGAGAGACTCGTCCTGAAACGCTGGTCGTTGCCTGTCGGCCCGGCGATCTCAAAAACAAGGGCGTAGGTCGTGTTCGCATCCAGCGTCGCCGCGGCGGGCGCGGTGAACGTGTTCATAGCGTTGGCAGTGAGACTCGCCGGGTTGGTCAGCGTATACAGGACGGTGGGGCTGGGTACGGCGGAGAAGATCTCGCGGACGGTCGCCCGAAGAACGTTCTCGCTGCCCGTCGTTCTTATGCTCGAACCAACGGCGCCAATCCTTGCATCGACAGCTGAGAGCGTGTATCCCATAGCGTGGTCGCCGGTGGTGAAGCTTCCGGCTGCCCGCCAGTTGGTGCTGGACAACACTCCCACGACTGGATGCGATACCGGGCCAGACTGCCCGGTGTTGGAGACCAGCGTGGTCGCCTCCTGCTGCTGCGCCGCGGTCACCAGGCCCTCCACCACCTCGACAGCCTGGCCGGTGAAGCCGGGGGCGTTGTCGCCGCCGCCGGCGGCGCGTTTCAGCGGGGTGGCGTCGGCGTGGGCGTAGTCCACGGTGATGGTCTGGCCCTCGATGGGCTTCTCGGCCAGGTCCAGGAAGACCAGGTTGCCGAGGACCGACACGCCCTCCACGGCGTTGGTGCCGGTGGTCCCGTCGGCGTTGACCACGTTGACCGTGAACTGGCCGGCGGTTGGCGCGGGCGACGCCTGCACGTCCTGGTTGAAGACCAGCAGCAGCGACCCGTCGCTGATATGCGCCTCCGCCGTCACGATCTTGGGATGGCTGTCCCAGTCGGTCTGCCACGAGCCGGTCACCGACGCCGACGACAGGCCGTCGGGGTCGGAGGCCAGCAGCGTGACCGTGGTGACCAGCGGGTCGGGCAACGCCGGAGTGACGGCCCCCCAGTCGCTGACGGACTCCATGCGCAGACCCACCAGCTCGCGCTCGGCGCTGGTCTGGACGGCCTGCGCCAGTTGGCTGCCGTCGCCGGAGAGGGCGGTGGCGTAGTTCAGAGCGTCCCCGTCGGGGTCGGTGAAGATGCCCGCGAAGGACTTGGTGACCAGGGTGCCCCGGGGGGCGCTGCCGGCCTTGACGAAGGCGTCATAGGCGGCGGCGTTCTCGTTGACCGCCGGCGCCCGGTTGGGCAGCTCTTCCACCCAGGTCACCGCCAGGGGGTCCGAGGTGGCCGTCTCCCCGGAGCCGTAGGACACGGTGACCCGGAACGACTGGGACTCCGCGCCCCATCCGATGTAGGAGAAGGTGGCATTGGTGCCCCAAGCCGACCAGGAGCCGCCGAAGTTCATCTCCCAGCTGTAGGAGGGGCTGCCCTCATCGGGAGCGTTGGCGATGACCGCGCTCAAGTTCACCGGCTCGCCCACCGCAAGCTCAACGGCGCTGGCCGTCACCGACACGCCCAGCTGCGCGCCCACCGGCCCCGAGTCTTCCCCCAACGCCTTGGCCGGCTCAGACTCCGGGTCGGACACCGGCTCGGGGTCGGGGGCGTCCCAGGCGGTGTGCCAGGTGGTGGTGAGCGAGGCGCTCAGCCCGCCGGGGTCGGTGGCGGTGAGGGTGACGGTGGTGGCCAGCGGGTTGGCCGGCACCGGCGACAGCGCCGCCCAGTCGTCGTCGCCGTCGACACGCACGAACAGCAGCGACCGGTCCGCTGCGACGTGTACCGCGTCCACCAACTCGGCGCGGCCGGCGGTGACCTCCGCGGTAAAGGTGAGAGCATCGCCGTCGGGATCGGAGAAGATCCCGTCGAAGAACCGGTGCACCAGCGTGCCCCGCGGCGCGTTGCCCGTCTCGGTGAACGAGCCGTAACGCGCCGCCTTCTCATCGATCCCGGGCGCCCGATTGGCCGGCTCCGGCGTCGGCTCGGGATCCTGCACAGGCTCCTGGACATCCTTCTGCAGCGACGCGGGCTCAAACACCGGCTCCGACACCGGCTCGGGCTCGGGGGCCGGTTCGACTGTGAAGGCCTGGGCCAGGGGCGGCCCGCACACGTCGCCGACGCAGGCCTGCACCCGCATCACCCACTCGCCGACGGCGTCCACTGTGACGACCTGCACCATCCACTCGCCGCCGTCGCCGTCCACGGTGACCTCCGCCTCGGAAGCCTCGACGCGCACCCCCTCGTTCAGCTTGTTTCCGGGGCTGTGCGCCCGCCAGCGGATCCAGTAGGAGTCAGCTCCGTCGACCTGCTTCCACAGCACCGACGCGTCCAGCGATCCCGCCTCGGTGGAGACCTCCAACCCGGCCGGCTTGGCCGGAGGATTCGCCTCGCCGTCGTGCTGGGCTCCCGCCATGCCTGATCCGGTCAGGGCCAGCACAAGGGTGAGGACCAGGGCCAGGCCTTTCCTTCTCAGTTCAGGGTGCAGCATGGGGAACATCGCATACCTCCGAGAGGGGATTCACGTAGGACATCTCGTGCTCCTTCCGAAACCCCCTGACCCTTTATTCGGGGCATCGGAGGTGTCGGTGGGGGCAAGCCGGGAGCCGGCCGTCCGAACCGGGGTGACCGGTCGGTCAGGCCGGTAGCGCAGCCGACGTGTCGAACAGACTGCGGTGATGCCCACGACTACAGAGCGTCGACGGTGTTTTGCGTGAGGAAGGGTTGCCGGTAGGCCGGCCAGACGTGTCGGAGCCCGGATTTGCTTGGCCGGCTCCTACAGGGCGGGGGAGAGAGAGAGAGAGAGAGAGAGTTCGGGCGCTATGTGATCGTGGCCTCTCGACCCGTAGCTCAACGTGTGGATCATGAGTGAAGACATCAGCACGACTTACGTCACAGAATGATTGAAACTACATAATCAAGCCGTCCAAGTCTCCCGTGAACCACCGGAGAGTGAAGGACTATCCATGAACGGCTCCTGCGTTACGGCCAGCTCCACACGACAGGTAGTGCACCAGGCCACGCTGCAAGCCGGGCGCCGCCGGACGCTGGTAGCAGATCTTTCTTCGCCTACCTGGAGTCCATCCGGCAACCCTGACGGCCGCCTGACCATGACCTGCTGATCGGTCAGGTTCCGACGGTCGGCAACACAGACCCGGGACTAGCAGAGCCGCCGGACCCCGTATCCGTCGAAGATCGACTCGATCGACACGAGCGCCAAACAGCCACTGGTGATCGGATGTCTCCTGTGATCCACCGGGTAAGCGGGTGCGGATCCAGCGGCACCCGCACGCGCTACGCCTCCCAGGCGGCCAACTCCTCGTCCGGGAGCGGGTCGAAGAAACTGTCGTCCACCGCGATCCGGTCCTTCCACGACCCGAATTGCTGTCTGCCCGACAGGGCGTAGGGGATGAGGCGAGCAACCGGCCTTCCGTCGCGGGCGATGATGACCTCCTCGCCTGCCTCGACCCGCTCCAGCAGACGGGGAAGATGGGTCTCCGCTTCGTGAACATCTACCGTCACCATGGACTACTCCTCAGCACTCTGCGGACCGCGGATGGCTGCCGTGGTAGTTCCGGCAGCCGGACAACGCGCCGAGAGCGCCTAGAACGCGAGAAGTTATAATCATATAACTCACTGCGGTACCATAGCAATAGGATAGCTAGCGAATGGCACCCGAGATAGATCCGCAGAATCCGTTCACCCCCGACTTCGGCCGGATGCCACCCGTGCTGGCGGGACGCGACGAGGCCATCGGGCGGATGGCCCGAGTGCTCGCCGCCGGACCCGCCCGGAAGGAGTTCACCACGCTGATGCTCGGACTGCGCGGGGTCGGAAAGACCACCATGGCCTCGGCGATCGCCCACGAAGCCTCCGCCGCGGGCTGGCGAGTAATCAGGATTGACGCGCCCCTTGCGCCACAGCCCGAGGAGGGCGCCGTCGCCGCCATAACGGAGCAGGTATACGAGCACCTTGACGACATCGACCCTCCGCGGAGACGGAGGCTGACCGGAGCGTCGTTACCGATGGTCGGTGGCGGAGCCACCTGGGAAAACACGCACTCCCGCCGGCCCACCTACCGGAAACAACTCGACACGCTCGTCACCGCCACCGTCGAGAGCGGAGGCGTCGGCGTCCTGCTCGTCATAGACGAATTCCACAACCTGACCGCACCGGAGGCCAGCCGGATCGCCGGTGCGCTCCAGCAGATCACCAAGATCGATCGCAAGCCACTCGCCTTCATCGGCATCGGCCTGCCCCATATCGACTACACACTCCTGGCGAACGAGGGATTCACGTTCTTCCACCGGTGCAACCGGGAACGCGTCGGCAACATCACCATCCACGACGCCATGGGGGCGATCGAAGGGCCGATTGCGGCCCACGGCGGCGCCATCGACCTCCAACTGCTCCGCAGGGCAGGCGCCGCTACCCGCGGTACGGGTTACGCCATCCAGTCGATCGGCTACCACATCTGGGAGCTCGCCGGCCCCCCGCCCGCCGAGATAACCGATGACCACGTGGCCCGGGCCGTCACGCTGATGGACGAAGACGTAGCGCACCATGTGACCGGGCCGATCTGGAGCCGCCTGTCCCCCACCGACAAGCTCTTCCTGTTCGCGATGCTCGAAGACGACGGTCCGTCGCGACTCAGAGATATCGGACTCCGCCTCGGAACGGCGGCGCCCAACACATCTACTTACAAGAAGCGCCTGCTCGACCAGGGAGCGATCCTCGAGACCGGACGAGGACGCGTCTCGTTTGCGGACGCCGCCATCAGATACCGCGCCATCGAAGAGCGCGACCTGGAGGTCATGATCCGAGACCGCGAGGCCCTGGAGCGAGCGCAGGCGTTCGCCGTCACCGGCTACAACCCCGCCCTCACCATCCCCCTGTCACAGTTGGCAGTCACACCGGCCTGCTCCGAGTGGATGCCCCGCGCCAAGGCCCAATGCGTCCTCAAGGCAGGACACCGCGGAAGCCACCGCCGCCACACCGCCGGGGCCGAGTCCAGGTAAGGCCGCGTCGCATCACACGTCGGCAACGACTCTCGGGTCGAGCAGCGGAACGAGCCGGGTCTGGTGGGCCCAGTCGATGATCTTCCGGTCCGTCGTGGCGAGACGCAACCCTGTGAGCATGGCCGTGGCCACGATCAGCTGATCTGCAGGGTCGTTGTGGAATCCGGTGTTCATCAGCAACACCGACTCGACTGCTATCTCGCCGCCGATCGGGATCTCGCGCAGTCCTGACCGAAGCCTCTCGCGACGCCAGACGCCGGGATGGCACCCGAGATCGATCCGCCCATGATGGTGCAGTCGCGTGGTCTCCACGAACGTGATCGCAGAGACCGCAGTGCCGCCGCTCTCGAGACCGGACTCGACCACCTGCATAAACGACTCGCTGATCTCGTCACTGGCAATCGCGAGCCGGAGCAGGACATTGGTGTCCAGCAGCAGGTTCACCGGGATGTCCCGCTGTCAGACCGGATCGCCGGTCCCGGATCCGTCCAGATCGTGGATCATGTCCCAATCGTCGGGGGGAATCGCCGGGTAGTCGTCGATGTCGGCGATGATCCGCAGTTGACCCAGGCATGATCCGACCAACCGGGGACGATCCTCGCGGAACGGACTGACCCTCACGACAGGCCGCCGGTGCTTTGTCACGACGATCGCTGTTCCCGTCTCCTGCACGTCATCCATGAGACGCAGACAATGCGCCTTGAATTCCCCTGCGGGCACCGAGCGTTCCGATGAGAGAGGTCGCGGATCGGCCATAAGGTCATTATAGTCATATTTTTCTGACTATTAAGTGAACCGAGACGCCCGTCCGCTCCGTAGGGCAGATGGCGGCTCCACCCTGCGCCTTGGCCCCCTCCGCTCCACGATTCCACGCCGGGACGAAGAACCAGGGGCAGCAACGCCCACGTCGCGCTGCTACCCACCTCTACGGCCAGCGGTGGACCCTCGGGCCGGCGGGACCGAGCGCGGCGGCCAGTTCGGTGAGATCGTCCGGATCGCCGGTCATGATGTCATCACCGAGCCGGAGGGCGAGGAGGACGAGATGGCCGTCGACGACATCCGCGGAGCGGGAGACGGCCAGAAGCCGACCGACCGACGGACCGTCATCGAGCGAATGCACCGTGACCGTCTTGACAAACGCGGCCAGGCGGGCCTGCCGGGAGCCGTCCCGCCACACCTGGGCTACTACCGGATGGCTCGTATGCAGCCGAGTACCCGAGCGAGCGGCAGCGGTGAGAAAGGCACGGGCGGATTCATCGCCGCGGTCGACCGAGATCAACACCCCGGCGTCGAGGATCACAGCCCGTAGCGCCGCGCCATTGCTGCTACCGCTTCCTCGTCCACCGGACCGGCTTCGGCGTTCCAGGCGTCGAGGAAGGACTCGAGGGCGAGGTGTCGCTTCCGGTCGGCCGCCAGCGACCGGAGCGCTTGGCGGATGGCGTTGGATCTGCCACCGAACAGCGGCGCCAAACCGTCGAGGATCTCCCTGTCGTCGGCATTGAGCCGAACCGTCGTAGTGCTCATGCATGAGATCGTAGCACATACGTGCTACGGCTTGTATTGCCTGGAGGCCTGCATCGTCGCGGCAGTCCTACATGTCGGTTGGCCGCGACCCAAGACACACCGGAGCAAGGAGAAGGCAGCCATTCGTCTGAGCACGGAACACGGCCTTCCCGACGTTGCGGGGTTGCTCGTCCTGCTCAACGATGTGCGGAAGCACGAGGCATACGGAGACGTAGTCCGACCCGACGAACTGGATCCGGAGAACGCGGCTCGGCAGATCGAAGACTACGTCGAGTCCGTAAGTAGGCTTATCGGATGACGACACACCGACTTACTTCCGAGCCGTTGTCACGTCCGAGGCACCTGCCCGAGGCCTTACTCGCTTCTGTTCGATCATGGCCGAGCGAAGCCGCCAAGTCCTGGACGCTCCACGCGATCCGGCACTCGACGCGAGATGCCCGCATTCAGGCGGTCGTGGCCTCCGGCTCGGCGGTACGTGAGGTGGAGCAGAGCGACGATCTCGATTTGCTGATTGTCCACCGGACCGGGCGCCCCGAGCTGCCGGATCCCTCGATAGATGTTGACGTGCGGTTCTACGAAGAGGCGCAACTCCTACGAGGGCTGGAGAGGGGCCACGACTACCTGTTGTGGACAGTTCGATGCGGCCGTGTCCTCTTCGAACGCGACGGATGGTGGACACGGCTGACGGCGGATTGGCTACACCGCCTACCGTTGCCGCCCGCTGAGGAGGCGCGGGAACGTGCCGACAAGGCCCGCCGCATCTATGACGACCTGCTGGAGATCGGCGACCACGATGCGGCCGCGGAGGTTCGTGTCTCGATGCTCACCTGCCTCGCCCGGGCGGCGCTCAGCAGCGCAGGAGTCTTCCCGAACTCACGACCGGAACTCGCCGACCAACTACGCGGCATCGACAAGCACGACCTCGCGGACCGCCTGTCCGATGCGTTAACCCACAGATACGGTTATCCGAGCCATGGTCGTTTCCTACCTTGATCGACAACAACGTATTGAAGGGTCCACCACAGACAGTCCAAAGGTCATCGACCAAGGAGCTCTAGCGTGGATAAGGAACAAGCTGGGCGCTGTGTACTGATGTCGATCAAACCACGTTTCGCGCATGCGATCCTGGATGGTTCCAAGAAGGTGGAATTCCGTAAGCGTCGTCTTGCGAACGACATACAGAAGGCGTACGTGTATGTGACAGCCCCTGTCAAGGCTGTTCAGGGTGAGTTCGATGTTGAGAATCAGGTTGTCGGGACTCCGGAGGAGCTGTGGGCCCGGTTCGCCGGCGTAGCTGGAATAGACCGACAGGACTTCTTCGACTACTTCAGCACCACAACCCGAGGTGTGGGAATCGGGGTTGGAGCCGTCACGTGTTACACGGAGCCGGTACCTCTCGAGGTGTTGGATCCCGGTGGTCGCGCCCCACAGAGCGTAAAGTACCTCAGTGCAGTCCCGGGAGTTCCTCGCAGGTGACCCTTCCGGGTGAGGAGCCGGCCCCGGCGCTTCCTGGCTCCTCGTAGGGGGTCTTGATCACCGGATGGGTACGGTGCATCAAGGCCCTCGGCGCCTGAGGGCCAAGATTGGGCAGGGCTCACCCGCATAGGTAGAGGCGTACCGGGCCGCTAGGACACGAAGCCGATCTCAAGCCCAACCAGTCATTGGACTATACTATATTCTCTCAAACGCTATAATATACTCAATAGCTTTACCAACAGATGCAGCTATTCTGGCTAAGCAGTTAAGGGAAGGAGAGCCGGTGGTGGTTGAGTGGGGAACCGTGCTGGCAATCCTGGTCCCCGTAACCGGGCTGGTGGCCGGTGTCTTCCGGGTGCTTGATGCGAGGCTCACCCGCATCGACCGAAGAGCGGAGGAACGCCACAAGGACGTTCTCGGTCTGATCCGCCTCTACCACCCGTCGCCGGCACGATCCGACGCCGGCACCGGCACGGGTTGACCGGCTACGCGGCTTCCCACCCCCACAAGAACGCACGAGAGCTCCGCCGGCTTGCGTACCGATCTCACTTCCCCTAAGGCTCGACTCTCGCTACTTCGGGGAGCCGGTCGAAGTCCCTGTCGTAGCTGAGAATCTCGGTGATCCCCCTGGCCTCCGTTTGGGCCACCCCCAGAGCATCTGCGAAGTCGAGGAACGGGTACTGGGCGTACAGGTCCAGAGCTCGGATACAAACCCGCTTGTCAGGCATCACCAGGCCTCGTAGGGACACGATGGGATGGAGCCTCGCCGCGATCTCGTCCGGCGGCAGCCGGTACGGGCCACGCTGGGAGGACAGCACGTAGGTGGCCTCGGCAATGGTGGCCGCAGAGGTAGTCAGTTCCTCGCGTCCCTTGCTCACCCGTTCGAACAGCCGGTAGCAGGCGGCCGCCTTCTTCTCGTCGTCCCTGGTCAGATACCGGATGATGACGTTGGTGTCCAGGTACCTCACAACTCGTTCATCTCGTCGACCAGGTCGGCTGCCTTCTCCTCCTTGGCCATCCGGATGATGTCCTCGAGATCCCCATGGTCATCCAGGGCCTTGACCGATCCGTATGCCGTCTCCAGCGTGAACGGCGCCTTGCGCAGCCGGACGGCACCGTTGTCCTCAATGGTGAACGAGACCTTGTCCCTCGGCTCGATGCCGAGATGATGGCGTACCTCGCCGGGTATCGTCACCTGATTGCGTTGTGTGGTGGACATGGTGAAACTCCGCATCCTGTCCTCCAATGGTCTCTGATACAAACAATGAGATGCCGCTGTCTCATTGTACAGATCCTGATGTCGGTAAGCTAGTGGTGTGTATTGGATGAGTCAACCATGTCGGCTCTTAGCCTCGCCGACACCGCTCGGTCATTTGCGGCCCGTAATGCCGGCGAGGAAGAATCCCACCCCGGCCAGCCAGGTGATCGAGCCCCACAGCAGGAGCGCGTCGCCAGCCCGGAGAGCGGCGATGAGGAACATCACACCGGATACGGTGAACAGGCACCAACCGATCAGCTCGAACCTGCCGCCCGTCATCAGCCCAGGCCGGTGAGCGAGTTGAACTCCGCGATGAGCCGATCGATCGGGTCGGCGAGGGCCTGGATGCCGGTCCAGTAGTCGTCGTCGTACCACTGGGCCTGGATCTCCTCGTAGGTCTTTCCCTGCTGCTCCACCCACGTGTAGTACTTGAGGTTGTGGATGCGCTTGCGGTCGTAGTAGCCGAGCTCGTGGACGTGCTCGGTGGACGTCCCCAAGATGTGGCGGTGGTACGCGGCCACGGCATCGTGGGTGGTGAAGGTGCCCCGGTCCTCGCTCAACTCGTGGAGCCGGCTCCGGTACATGTCCATCGAGTCGGTGGCGATGGTCACCACTATGTCCCGGCCGGTCATCTCGTAGTACTTGGCGAGCTTGATGGCGGACAGCAGGTTGGCGGCGCCGGAGATGCCGAGCAGCGGGAGGCCTTCGATGACGTCGGGATCGACACCCCGGGAAACCAGGTACTCCTGTCCGGCCGCCTCGTTGAACAGGCGGGTCAGCGAAACGGCCGCCTCGTCATCCAGCCCGATGGCGAGGTCGGTGTTCTTGACGTTGTGGACCCAGGGGATGTGCTTGTCACCGATGCCCTCGATCCGGTGCTCCCCGAAGCCGTTGAGCAGCATGGTCGGGCACTGGATGGCCTCCCCGCCGGCGATCACCGAGCCGGGGAAGCGTTGCTTGAGGTAGTCGCCGGCGGCGATGGTCCCCGCCGATCCGGTGGTCACCGCGAAGCCCCTGTACCGGTCCCCCTCCCCCATCACCTCGGCCAGCACCTCCTCCACGGCGGGACCGGTCACCGATACGTGCCACAGGTAGTTGCCGAACTCGTCGAACTGGTTGAAGATCACCAGGTCCTCGCCGGAGGCGGCCAACTCGTTGCACTTGTCGAAGATCTCCTTGACGTTCGACTCGGAACCGGGGGTCTTGATGATCTCCCCCGCCACCGTCTGGAGCCACTCGAAGCGCTCGCGGCTCATGCCCTCCGGGAGGATGGCGATCGACTCGCATCCCAGGAGGTTGGAGTCGTAGGCGCCTCCCCGGCAGTAGTTCCCGGTGGAGGGCCAGACCGCCTTCTGGGACCCGGGATCGAACTGTCCGGTGACCAGGCGGGGAACCAGGCAGCCGAAGGCCGCTCCCACCTTGTGCGCACCCGTGGGGAACCACTTACCGATCAGGGAGATGATCCGGGCGTCCACTCCGGTCAGCTCGGAGGGCCACTCCACGTAGTTCACGCCGCCGAAGCCTCCCCCTCGGGAGACGGGTTGGTTGTGCCAGGTGATCCGGTACAGGTTGAGCGGGTGGAGGTCCCACAGCCCGATGTCCTCGAGCCCCTCACGGACGTCGGAGGGGATCAGACCCGGATCCCGCATCTGCGCGAGGGTGGGAACGCGCACGCCGCGGTCCCGGGTGTGGACGGCCACCGCCTCGAGGGTGGCCTCGTCAACTGTCAGATCGATCATGGCGCGATATCCCTGTATGCCAGGCAGCGATGGTCGGATGGAACCAGCCTGCTCCCAAACGGACGGTCCTCTATCCCTGGTCCGAGTCGGATCGCGCTCGATCCTCCAATCATCACAGGACCTAGGAAGCGGAACGGATTATGACCATACCCTCTCGCTGACCGCAACCTTTCCCACCTCGGCCTCATCGACGTCCAGTGAGCAGGCGATCAGATCGCGGGCCATTTCCTCTACTTCATCGCGATGCGCGGCCTGCGTATACCCGAACTTCAGGCCCACCACCCGAATCGCCCACCAACCATCGGCGGTATGGAAGGCTTCAGCCTGGTAAGTATCGGTGGCACTGAGGGATGTCATCGGACGGCCTCCCTGGCTTCTTTGAGGATTGCCCTGCTGTATGTTCGTTTATCTCCCGGTGGCGGGGGATTTGCACACGTTCGCTCCCGATCGCCCATATCTGGTGGCTACGACCCTCCCGGACGAATTCGAACTCCAGGTCGGCCGACTTGGCGATGATCCGGAGGCGTCGCACCAAGTTATGCCTCTTCACCGGAGGGTAACAGTCATCGCGTGCCGCTCGGAAGCTCGCCCCTTGGTTCTCGCGTGCGACCTACCGGCGCGGCAGCTGTGGATCATGAGGCCGTTGTAACAATGACACCGGCCGAAATCAACCCTCACGTGCCCAGACCCATGCGGAGCAGGCAGAGTAAGAGGACTACCTAGTTCATGCCGGGCGCTCGCCCAACGTTCGACAGTTGATTGTTGGATCACCGGACGCCCTACGCGTGGAGTGGGTCCCCCGTCACCCCCTTGAGCCTTTCCAACCACTGTTCCATTCTGACGGCTATCTCGTCGGGGTCGAGCCCGTCCGGTCCCGGCCGTACCGGTAGCGGGACGGCGCCGGTGCGGTCGATCCCGCGCATGACTCCCCGGATGTCCTTCAACCCCGACCCGGTCGAGATGACCACCACGCGGTCGGAGATTCCCACCGGCGGGACGCTTTCCTGCCGTCCCGCCACCATTTCGGCAAGCCCGGCGAAGGCGGCGGCGGCGGCCGGCTCCGGGAAGATGCCCGAATCGGCCGACACCGTCGGGATCATCTCCAGGATGGCATCGTCATCGACCGCCACCCAGCCGCCGCCCGTGTCGACCACAGCAGCCATCGCCTTGACCCGATCGCGGGGCAGGTCGGCGCTGATCGAATCGGCGGCGGTGCTGGCGCCCACCGGCGGCTTCGTGGTCAGGTCGTCTCCGTTCAGCCATGCGTCGACCATGTAGGAACTGCCGGCTGCCTGGACCCCGTAGATGCGGGGCATGCGGTCGATCCACCCCAACTCCAGCGCATCCCGGAGGCCCTTGTGCACCCCTCCGATGATCGACCCGTCCCCAACGCTCACGAAGATCGCATCGGGCGCCTCCCAGCCCAGCTGCTCGACGATCTCGAGGACCACCGTCTTCTTGCCCTCCCCCACGTAGGGATTGATCCCGGTGTTGCGGTTGTACCAGCCGAAGCGGTCGACCGCCTCCTGGCACAGCCGGACGGCGTCGTCGTAGGTGCCTTCCACCAGCATCACGAAGGCCCCGTAGGCCAGCAGTTGGGCGACCTTGGCCTCGGGCGCCGTCTCCGGGACGAAGATGACCGCGGTCTGGCCGGTCCCGGCCGCCAGGCCCGCCAGGGCGGCTGCCGCGTTCCCGGTCGAGGCGGTGGTGACCGTCTCGGCGCCCTCCTCGGCCGCCCTCGCCAGCGCCACCGCCGAGGCCCGGTCCTTGAGGGAGCCGGTGGGTTGGCGGCCCTCGTCCTTGACCCACAGCCGCTCCACCCCCCAGCGCCCGGCCAGACGCTCCACCTCGATGAGGGGCGTCCCCCCCACTCCCAGGGCCGAGACGGCCACGCCGGACCCGACCGGAAGCAGCGGACGGTAACGCCACATGGATCGCTCCGGGTCGGCGGCCAGGCTGTCGGGACTGAGCACCTTGCCGATGGCTGCATAGTCGTACCGGGCGTCGAGCGTGCCCACCTCCCCGCAACGGTCGCATACGTACCTACCCGGCGCCGGCCGGTACGCCTCGGAGCAGACGGTGCATCGCAGACCGGTCAGGAACACTTCACACGGCTCCTGTGCCGGTGGGGGCGTACGGAGACTGCCGGGTGGAAAACGCGAAAAAAAAGGGGTTGACTCCGCTGCCGGTTATCGGCATATTGCAACACCCATCAACAAACATCACCGGGTCCGGACCTGGTGATCATCCGGATCGCGCCGGACGGGTGAACGCTCCATGCGGATTAGCAAGAACGGGTCTCCGTGGGGGCAGCGGACTCTCTCCGACTCTCGAAAAGGGTTCCATTCAGCACACCCGTCGGCGCGCCCGGGCCTGGATCGGTGGTGGCGGGGGTGGGCAGCCCGGTAGGGCTGGCGGCGCGGCCGGAGCGGTTTTCGCGTTCTCGGGCGACGGGTTGGATGAGGCGAGCCGCTCGGCAGTTGTGCAATCCGGGGTGCGCGGGCTTGGTCGATCGAGCCCCCGCGGAGGTGCTCCATCAGTCGCTGGCGGGGGGCGCCACCGCGCCTCGCCGCTCGGTCACCAGGCCGTAGTGCTCCGGCATCCGGTAGTAGTCGAAGTTGAACAGGGTGCCCTTGTAGGTCTCGCAGAAGTCGAGATCGATGGTGGCCGTGATCAACTCGTCCTCCAGGGTGATGGCCTGGGCGATGATCTGGCCCGACGGGGCGATGATCACGCTCTGGGACAGGCTCTCCACGCCCTCCTCGAAGCCCCCCTTGGCCACGCCGACCACGTACGCTCCGTTCTGGTAGGCGCCGGCCTGCATGACCAGGTGGTTGTGGAACCCCGACAGGGCGTTCTGGGTGGGGTCGGGCGAGTAGTACAGGGGCGTGTTGTACCCGATGAGGATCAGCTCCGCCCCCTGCAAACCCAGCACGCGGTAGGTCTCCGGCCAGCGGCGATCGTTGCAGATGGCCATCCCCACCACGCCTTCGAAGGCCTGCCACGCGCCGAAACCGTGCGGGCCGGGCTCGAAGTAGTGGCGCTCGGCGTGCTGGAACGGGCGCGAAGGCTCGTAGTCGGCATGGCCCGGAATGTGGATCTTGCGGAACTTGGACACCACCGAGCCGTCCCGCTCCACCAGGATGTAGGTGTTGTAACGATGCTCGACGCCATCCTCGTCGGTATGGAGTTCGGCGTAGCCGAGGGCGAAGCCGATGCCGAGGCGCCGGGCCTCGTCGAACAGCGGCTTGGTGTGCCGGTCGGGCATCTCGCGGTGGTAGTAGTGGTCGAACTCGGCGGGATCCTCCACGAACCACCTGGGGAAGAAGGTGGTCATGGCCAGCTCCGGATAGACCAGCAGGTCCACCCCCTGTTCACCGGCTTCATGGAGGAGCGCCATCAGGCGATCGACAACCTCGTCCTTCGACTCGTCGCGGGCTATCGCGCCCATCTGGCCTGCTCCGACCGTGATCCGTCTTGGCATCCGTGCTCCTCTGTTTTGGCCGTCCTACTTTACAGTTTGTAAAATGGGTGAGACTCCCCCTTCGGGGGGTGCCCGGGGTGGCAAGGGAGGCCAAGCAATGCCGAACGTAGTGAGGGCTGCTCTCGTTCAGAGCGAGTGGACCGGCGACAAGGAGTCGATGGTCGCCAAGAACATCGAGTACGCCCGCCAGGCCGCCGCCCAGGGCGCCCGGATCCTCTGCTTCCAGGAGATCTTCAGCGGTCCCTACTTCTGCACCGAGCAGCGCAACGAGCACTTCGACACCGCGGAACCGATCCCGGACGGACCCACCCTGACCAAGATGATCGATCTCGCCAGGGAGACCGGGATGGTGCTGGTCGTACCCATATTCGAGGTGGAGGACACCGGCCACTACTACAACACCGCCGCCGTCATCGACTCCGACGGCACCTTCCTGGGCAAGTACCGCAAGACCCACATCCCGCAGGTGGCGGGGTTCTGGGAGAAGTTCTACTTCCGTCCCGGCAACCTCGGCTTCCCGGTGTTCGACACCGCAGTGGGCAGGGTCGGGGTGTACATCTGCTACGACCGCCACTTCCCGGAGGGATGGCGAGAACTGGGGCTGGCCGGCGCCAAGATCGTCTTCAACCCCTCCGCCACCACCCGAGGGCACTCCAAGTACCTGTGGGAACTGGAACAGCCGGCGGCAGCCGTGGCCAACGAGTACTTCGTCGGCGCCATCAACCGGGTCGGGAGCGAGGACTTGGAGGACACCGACTACTACGGAAGCTCCTACTTCGCATCGCCTCGTGGCGAGATCATCGGCGGCACCGGCTCCGACACCGCCGATGACGTGGTCGTCCGCGACCTAGACCTCGACCTGATCGAGGAGGTGCGCCATCACTGGGCCTTCTACCGGGACCGCCGCCCGGAGACATACGACCGGATCTCGTCTCCCTGAGCCGGGCGATCCGCGTCGCGCCCTAGTCGGTGGTACGACTAACTCTTCTCTGTCGTCGGGTCGATGATCTTGCCGACCTCGGTGACGACCGTGGCTGGAAACCCGCTGCGTTCGGCGTGCTCGTCGATCAACTCCGGGCTATCGCAGACGTAGATGCAGAAGGTCTTCTCGCCGGCTACGTAGCTGTGCTCCCACTGGATGGGCTTGCCCTCGGACTGCATCGCTCGTAGAACCGAGTTGGACTGCTCGGCTGCGGCGCGCAACTGCTCGCGCTCGGCCGAACCGATGTCAGGAATGTCCCGTTCGATGACGAAGCGTCGCATGGTCCTCCCTTGGTATCTCCTGCCCCGACTCTAACCCGGCGGGCCTCGGGTGTGTGGCCTGGCAGGGCCGGGGATGTGGGGCGTCACCCCGTAACGCCATGACATGGAAAAGCCCCGGCCTCGATCTCCGCGGCCGTGAGGACGACCGACTTGCAATGTTTCAGGTCCCGATCGGCATCCGGTCCTTCGACGGCCGTTGGGGTCAGCCGGCTCGCCGGTGGACCCAGGCGCTGAAACCCACCACCACGAGGGCAGCGGCGGCGGCCAATCCCACCGGCACGGCCAGGTCCGGGCCGGGCGGTCCCAGGGTGGTGGCGCCGGCGCCGGTCTCGTCGCCCAGCCCGACGGGCCACGGCCAGAGGATGCGGAACGAGCCGAGCATCAGGCCGATCATGGCGGCCACCACCAGATCGTGGTGACGGTCCAGCAACCGGTGAAGGAACCGGGAGAAGATGCCCAGGCCGACGGCCGCTCCGATGGCGAAGGCCGCCAGATGACCGAGGCGGGCGTCGTTGACAATCGCCAGCACGTGCTGGTACATGCCTATCGCCAGCAACATGAACGATCCGCTCACCCCGGGCAGGATGAACGCGCAGATGGCGAGGGCGCCGGCGCCCACGAACACATACCAGCCCGGATCGGTGATCACCGACGACCGCAACCCGAACAGGATGAACGATACGATGCCGACCAGCCCCGCCACCACGCCGTGACGGACACCGGGCTCGCGGATGATCCGCCACGCCACCCAGACGGAACCGGCGATGAGACCGAAGAAGACGGCGGCCGTCCGGACGGGATGGTCCCGTAGCAAGCCCTCCACCACCCGGGCCAGCGAGACCACCGCCAGACCCGCGCCCAGCACGACCGGAGCGAGGAACCACCAGTCGACCCCTCCGGCCGCCCGGCGGGCGCCGCGCAAGTCGCCCTTGAGAGCTCTCCCGGCCGAGCTGGCGCCGGCGTAGACGGCGGACACCAGGCGCGGGTAGATGCCGGAGACCAGGGCCACCGTCCCCCCCGACACTCCCGGGACGAGATCGGCCGACCCGATCGCGTAGCCCCTGAGAGCCAGCAGCAACAAGCTGGTGACGGACGGACGGATCGGACGGTTCAACGGCGCCCGTCCCAGCATGATCGGAAGCCACGGGACCCGCCTCATACGGAGAACCGCACCATCATCACGTCCCCGTCCCGGACCTCGTAGTCCCTGCCCTCGACCCGCACCGCGCTGCCGGCCCTGGCCTTCGCCCATCCGCCGCATCCGATCACGTCCGTGATGGTGGCCATCTCGGCCCGGATGAAGCCTCTCTCCATGTCGGAATGGATCTTGCCGGCCGCCTCCCGCGCCGGGGTCCCCTCCGGAACGGTCCACGCCCGGGACTCTCGACGGTTGACCGTGTAGAAGGTGACCAACCGGAGAGCGTCGTGGACAGCCCGCACGACCCTGGCCGGCGCGCCCTCCCCCAAGCCGAGACCCTCGTAGACCTCGGCTCGCTGCGATGCCTCCAGGCCGGCCACCTCCTCCTCGATGAGGGCCGAGACCGCCAGCACCTGATCGGTGGAGGGCACGACCGCTCGAACCTGTTCGACGAGCCTGTCGTTCCCGACATCGTCCTCGGCGACATTGACCACCCACACGCACGGCAGCAGGCTGAGCGGGGCCATGTCGCGGAACGCCCGGACCTCGGTATCCGACCAGTCCGCCCGCCGGAGCGGCACCCCCTCCCCCAACCGCTCGGCCGCCCGGGTAACCGCCTCGGCCACCGGGCGCAGGCGCGGGTCGGCGGCGGCCTCCTTCGTGAGGCGCTCGTTGCGGCGTTCGAACATCTCGAAGTCCGACAGGGCCACTTCCAACAGCAGGTCTTCGGCCTGGCCGACCGGATCGGTTCCGTGCTCGTCGGTCGGCACAGCATCGGAGTCGTGAGCCCGCAGCACCGCCAGGAGCAGGTCCGGCTCCCGCCCGGCGCCGAGCCCCCGGATCGAACCGGAGCGCACCGCAGGAAGGTCCACCAGGTCCAGACCGGCCTGGGTGACCTTGCGGGATCCCTCCAAGGCCGCCAGCCGGTCGAGGACTCGGTCCGGCATCCTGACCGTGCCGATCCTGGGTTGGGTGGTGGTGTAGGGGTGCGGCGCGGTGAACGCCTCCAGGCCGGTCAACGCGTTGAACAGCGTGGTCTTGCCGACGTTTGGAAAGCCGAGAAGGCCGGCGCTCGTCATGAACCGTTGAGGGTACCCACAAAATGCCCCAGTTCGGAGGTGCTGGCGCCGTCAACCGGGTGGAGAACCATCTACGATTATCGGTCATGCGCTTAGCGGTGATCGGAGCCGGATCCTGGGGAACGGCCATAGCGAAGCTCGCCTCCGCCAATGCCTCCGTAGGGTTGTGGACCAGGCGAACCGAGCTGGCCACGGCCATCAACACCGATAGGGAGAACGCCGAATACCTTCCCGGGGTTCGCCTGTCCTACCGGATCACAGCCACCACCGACTTCACCCGGGCTGTAAACGGAGCGGCCGCGGTGCTGGTCGCGGTGCCATCCCACGGCTACCGGGACGTCCTGAAGAAGGCGAGCGGCATCATCCCGACCTCCATACCTGTGATCAGCCTCGCCAAGGGCATCGAGGTCTCCACCGGCCTGCGCATGTCGGAAGTCACCCTGGACGTGCTCGACGGTCACGATCCGAGCCGGGTGGGCGCCCTGTCCGGCCCGAACCTGTCGGAAGAGATCATGCAGGGCCAGCCCGCCGCCACGGTCCTGTCCATGCCCGACCGGTGGGTTGGCAGAGAGATCCAGTCCATCCTGGGCACGCCCCGGTTCCGGGTGTACACCAACCCGGACCTGATCGGGGTGGAGGTGGCCGGCGCTACCAAGAACGTCATCGCCCTGGCGGCCGGGGTGTCGCTCGGTATGGGATTCGGCATGAACACCATGGCCGGCCTGGCGACGCGGGGCCTGGCGGAGATGACCCGCCTCGGCGTCGTTCTCGGTGGTGAGGCACTCACCTTCGGGGGTCTCGCCGGCGTGGGTGATCTCATGGCGACCTGCGGGAGCCCGAGCAGCCGCAACCACCAGGTGGGATACCGGTTGGGTCAGGGACGCGAGATCAGCGGGATCACCACGGGCATGAAGACGGTCGCCGAGGCGGTGCGGACCACCGAGGCCGTTCTCCAGCTCGCAGCCCGGCACGGCGTGGAAATGCCGATCGCCGAGGCGGTGGGGAGGATCCTCTACCAGGGTGAGACCGTCCATGAGGCTATGAGAAGCCTCATGGACCGGGTGCCCACGCAGGAAGGCTACGGCATCCTCGCCTGAGGGCTGCTCCGCCGGCGCGCGACCACGACCACCCGGAACGGACCGGAAGCAGTGCTGTACGATGGGGAGCATGAACGCCCAGCTCCGCATCTATGACATCAAGCCGGGAATGATGGAAGAGTTCGCCGCAAAAGTCGACGAAGAGCTCCTACCCATCCGGCTGGACCACGGCTTCCGGCGTAGCGGCCCATGGGTCGTAGAAGAGTCCTACCAGTACGTATGGATCGTCCATCACGACGGCGAGGAACCCTTCGAGGAAGTCGACAAGCGCTACTACGCCGATCCTCGTCGCGACGAGATGTCGTTCAACCCCAAGGACTACATCACCAGGGTCGACGTCAGGATGCTGACCCGCATCTAGGGAAGGGTGCTGCCCGGCCGGCGCCCTTCCAGCAGGGTCGCCACCGTGTCGACCAGCAGCCGGTGCTCCACCCGATGGATCCGTTCTTCGAGGGTGTCGATCGAGTCGTCGGGAAGGATCGGTACCTCCTCGTCGGCGATGACCGGACCGTCGTCCACCCCCTCGTCCACCACGTAGTGGACCATCACCCCCGCCGAGGCGACCTCTCCGGCCCGGTATGCCGTCCAGGTGTCCTCGATGGCGTTGGCGCCGGGAAACGCCCCGGGTAGCGCCGGATGGAGATTGATTACCCGCTCCGGGAACCGGTCGAGGAACGCCGTCGACAGGATGTGCATCCATCCGGCCAGCACGACCAGGTCGGGTTGCCCGGCCTCCACCGCTCCGGCCAGGTCGGCGTCGTAGCGACGGCGGGCCGCGGCGCGATCGGGGGCGTTCCGGAGATACGGCCCGAGCGGGCGGCACTCCTCGGGGATACCGGCCCGGCGGGCCCGCCGGCGGGCGGGCGCTCCACTGCGGTTGACGATCACCCTGGCCAGCTCGGCTCGAAGCCGGCCCGCCTCCACGGCGTCGATCAGCGCCTGGAGGTTGGTGCCCGATCCGGATGCCAGGACCACGAGCCGGGCGGTCACCGCCACGACCCGGTGAACACCACCCGCTCATCCCCATCCGACGCGGGCACGACCGATCCGATCTCGAGGCAGCCCAGCTCGGCCGCGCGCCCGCCCAGACCGCGGTCGATCACCACCGCCATGCCGATACCCATGTTCCAGGTCCGGAAGGCCTCGCCGTCGTCGATCCCGCTCCAGGCCACCAGGCTGGCGAAGGGCTCTCGCACCTCCCACGATCCCAGCTCGACGGCCGCGCCCAGGCCGGCGGGCAGGACCCGGGGGAGGTTGTCGACCAGCCCGCCGCCGGTAATGTGAGCCAGCGCCTTCGGGACCACGCCCCCGGCCTGCAGGGAGCGCACGATCGGTAGGTAGCTGCGGTGGGGCGCCAGCAGGCTGTCGAGCAGGTCCGGCGCCGGCTTCCGGCCGTCGAGCAGGCGGCGGACCAGCGAGTAACCGTTGGTGTGGGGTCCGCTGCTCGGCAGGCCGAACACCAGGTCCCCCTCCCCGATCTCGTCGAGACGGGGCCAAAGGTTGTCGCGGTCCGCCATCCCGACGATCGTTCCGGCGATGTCCACCGCGCCCGGCCGGTATACGCCCGGCATCTCCGCGGTCTCGCCGCCCAGGAGGGCACAGCCCGCCTCGCGGCAGGCCTCGGCGATGCCCGCCACGATGTCCGCCGCCACTTCGGGGACCAGCCGCGACGTGGCTATGTAGTCGAGGAAGAACAACGGCTCGGCGCCGACCACCAGGATGTCGTTGACGCAGTGGTTCACCACGTCGATCCCCAGGTCATGCCAGCGCCCGTAACGTCCTGCCAGTTCGGCCTTCGTCCCGACCCCGTCGGTGGAGGCCACCAGCACCTTGCCGGGTCCGAGCCGGTCGGCCGCGTAGATACCGCCGAATCCGCCCCCGCCGGCCAGCACTTCGTCGGTGGCGGTGGAGGCGACCGACGCGGCCAGCAGGTCGACCGTCCGGTTGCCTGCGTCTATGTCGACCCCGGAGTCGCGATAGGTGATCATCTCCCGGCCGCCGCCCGGGACGGCGCCGCTCCGGCCGCGGCCGCCGGTGAGCTGCGGCCGATGTCCCGCCGGTAGTGGGCGCCCTCGAAGGAGATGGCCTCCACCCCCGCGTAGGCCCGCTCGGTCGCCTTCTCCAGGGTGCTTCCCAGGGCGGTGACGGCCAGCACCCGGCCGCCGGTGGCGCGGGTCACGCCGCCGGAGCGGTCGGTCCCGGCGTGGAACACCACGCATCCCTCGGCCGCCGCCCGGTCGAGGCCGCTGATCGGCGCGGGCCGGGCCGCGGCGGTCGGGTATCCGGCGGATGCCATCACCACGGTTGTGCACGCCGACCGCGACCACCCTACGGACAGGCCTCCCAGCGAACCGGTGGCGCAGGCCGCCATGATCTCGTAGAGGTCCCCTTCCAGGAGCGGCAGGACGGCCTGCGTCTCCGGATCGCCCAGGCGGCAGTTGATCTCGAGCACCTTGGGGCCGGCGGCGGTGAGCATCAGCCCGAAGTAGATGACGCCCCGGTAGGGCGTGCCGGCCTCGCCGAGGGCTTCGAGGGTGGGGCGGATGAACCGGTCGCCCACTCCGGCCAGCAGTTCGGCGGTGGCAACGGGCGACGGGACGAAGGCGCCCATCCCGCCGGTGTTCGGCCCGGCATCGCCGTCGAGCAGCCTCTTGTGGTCCTGGGCCGCCGGCATCACGGCGAAGTCGGCCCCGTCGCAGAACGCGAGCACCGACACCTCGACGCCCCGCAGGCGTTCCTCGACCACCACCTCACGGCCTGCTTCCCCGAACCGCCCGTCCACCAGCATGGCGCGGATGGCCGCTGCCGCCTCGCCACGGGTCTCGGCCACCACCACGCCCTTGCCTACGGCCAGCCCGCTCGCCTTGATGACGGGGACCGAGGGAAGCTGCTCGAGATATGCCAGGGCCGGAGCGGCCTCGCGGAAGGCGGCCGAGGCACCGGTCGGAATCCCCAGCGCGTCGAGGAAAGTCTTGCAGTAGGCCTTGGAGGCCTCGAGCCGGGCGCCGGCCGCGCCGGGTCCGAAGGCGGGGATGCCGACCGCCTCCAGCGCATCGGCCAGGCCTGCGGCCAGCGGCGCCTCGGGGCCGACCGCCACCAGATCGACCGACTCGCGCTCGGCAAGGGCGACCAGGGCGGCCACGTCTTCGGCGCCCACCGCCACGTTCTCGCAACGCTCCTCCTGGCCGGTGCCGGCGTTGCCGGGCGCCACCAGGATCCGATCAACCCGGGCGGATCGGGCCAGGGAGCGGCAGATGGCGTGCTCGCGGCCGCCGCTACCCACCACGAGCACCGCGGTCACGAGCTCACTCCCCCCACACGGAGGCGAACCGATCCTTGACGCCGAACCGCAGCTGGACGTAGCGCTCCGGCTGGAAGGGGTACTTCCCGGTGAAGCACGCGTTGCAGAAGCCGTCCTCGGCGTCCAACGCCTGCATGAGGCCTTCGAGCGACAGGAAGGCGAGCGAGTCGGCGCCGATCTCCTCGCGCATCTCGGCCACCGACATGCGCGAGGCGACCAACTCCTCAGGTGTGGCCATGTCTATCCCCATGTAGCAGGGATGGGTGATCGGCGGACAGGCCACCCGGACGTGTACCTCCGCGGCTCCGGCGTCGCGCAGCATGCGAACCAGCTGCCCGCCGGTCGTTCCCCGCACGATCGAGTCGTCCACCATCACGATCCGTCGGCCGGCGAGGTTGTCGCGAAGCGGGTTGAACTTCATGGCGACCCCGGCGTCGCGCAGATCCTGGGTCGGCTCGATAAAGGTCCTGCCCACGTAACGGTTCTTGATCAGCCCCTCGGTGTACGGCAGGTTCGCTTCCTGGGCGAACCCGACCGCGTGGGGCGTGCCCGAGTCGGGAACCGACAGGACCAGGTCGGCGTCCACCGGGGCTTCGCGGGCCAGCTGGCGGCCGAGACGCTGGCGGACGCTGTGCACCAGCTTCCCGTCGTGCACGGTGTCGGGCCGGGAGAAGTAGATGTGCTCGAAGGTGCAGAAGGCGCGGGGTGGTGGCGGCGGCCCGCCCGGGCTGATGTGGAGCCCGCGGGCGTCGATGCGGGCGATCTCACCCGGCTGCAGCTCCGCCACGAAGTCGGCCCTCGTGGTGGAGAAGGCGCAGGTCTCCGAAGCCAGGATGTAGCCGCCCTCGATCTCCCCGATCACCAGCGGACGGAATCCCCAGGGGTCCCGCACTCCGTAGACGGCGTCACGGGTGAGGATCGCCAGCGAGTAGGCGCCCTCGGCCCTCTGCATGAGCGAGCGGATCCGGTCCAGCCGGCTGCCTTGGGACGTCGCGAGGAGGTGCAACATCAACTCGGTGTCGGAGGAGGTCTGCAGGCCGATGCCGCTTTCCAGCAGCTCCCGGCGCAGCCGGGGCGCGTTGACGAGGTTGCCGTTGTGCGCCACCGCCAGCGGGCCGTCGATGGTCTCGATGACCTGGGGCTGGGCATTGCGCAGGGTCGATCCACCGGTGGTGCTGTAGCGGGTGTGGCCGATGGCGGCACCACCCTTCAGACCGGAGAGGACGTCTTCGTTGAATACCGAGCCGACCAGTCCCTCGCCCTTGTGCACATGGGCGTAACGGCCGTCATAGGTGGCGATCCCGGCGGCTTCCTGGCCCCGATGTTGGAGGGCGAAGAGTCCGAAAAAGGCGATCCTGGCCACCTCCCGATCCCTCGCGTAGACGCCGATCACCCCGCACTGCTCGCGAGGGCTGTCCCGGTCGGCGGCGGGAGTCATGACCCGCTCCCGAGTCTTCGCCGGGCCGCCAGAGCCCGCTCGAGGGCGCGGTCGGCCGAGGTGTCCGTACACGTGATATGGCCCATCTTGCGGCCGGGCCGCACCTCGTCCTTGCCGTAGAGGTGGAGGTGGACGCCGGGGTCGGCCAGCGCAGCAGGCCAGTCGGGCGGGGTGGCTCCGTCGCCCCACAGGTCACCGAGAAGTTGCACCATGGCCGCCGGACGGCAGGCCCCGTCACCGAGGGGCAGACCGCATATGGCCCGCAGCTGGCGGGCGAACTGGCTGGTCGGGGCGGCCTCGATGGTGCAGTGGCCGCTGTTGTGGGGCCGGGGCGCGATCTCGTTGACGACCAGATCCTCACCCGTCACGAACATCTCCACGCACAGTACTCCGACCAGATCGAGGTGACGCGCGATCGTCATGGCGAGGTCCAGCGCCGCGGTGGCCACGGCGGGAGGTACCGACAAGGGAGGGGTGACGGTCGTGTCGAGGATGCGGTTGACGTGGACGTTCTCCATGACGCCGTGATGGGCCACCTCGCCGTCGAGACCGCGGGCGACGATGACCGAGATCTCGGCATCGAAGGGAACCACCTCCTCGACCACCAGGCGCTCGCCGTCGAGCGCTCCGACCACCCGGCGCGCCTCGTCCTCATCGACGGTGCCGAGCCGCACCTGGCCGCGGCCGTCGTACCCGAACCGGGCCCGCTTGGCGATCACCGGCGGACCGAGCGCCTCCACGGCCCGGACCAGCTCGGCCGCCGTGGCGACCTCTCGAAAACCCGCCACCGGCGCACCCGCCGCCATCAGGGCGCGCCGCTCGCGACCGCGGTCCTGGGCGGCCGCGATGACCCGCCCGGCGGGCCGCACTGGTACGCCCGACCGGGTGGCCAACTCCTCCAGCAGACCCACCTCCACGTTCTCGAACTCCCAGGTGATGACATCGCATCGATCGACGAAGCGCTGCAGGGCCAGGTCATCGTCATAGCCGGCCGCCACCTCGACATCGGCCACCCGCCCTCCCGGCGTGTCCTTGGCCCCTCCGGTCAGCACGGCCGTGCGGTAGCCGAGACGGTGCGCCTCGAAGGACAGCATCCTCCCGAGCTGCCCGCCCCCCACGATGCCGACGGTGGCGCCCGGCGCCAATGCGGACTCCATCACAGCTCGAGCTCGCTCGCGGCCACCTCCGCGGCTCGCCCGGCGCGGTAGGCGGTGAGCCGCTCCGCCAGTTGCGGATCGCTGCGGGCCAGGACGGCCACCGCGTAGAGGCCGGCGTTGGTGGCCCCCGCCTCCCCGATCGCCATGGTGGCCACGGGCACCCCGGCGGGCATCTGGACGATCGACAGGAGCGAGTCCATGCCCTTCAGGGCCCTGCTCATGATCGGTACGCCGATGACCGGGACGATGGTGTGCCCGGCCACCATTCCCGGGAGGTGGGCGGCGCCGCCCGCGCCGGCGATGATGGCCTGGAGCCCCCGCCCGGCGGCCGATTCGGCATAGCTCACCATCAGGTCAGGCGTTCGGTGCGCCGAGACGACCCGGCACTCGTGCGGGACGCCGAAGTTCTCGAGCACCTCCGCGGCGCGGCGCATGGTGGGCCAGTCGGACTCGCTTCCCATGATGACCCCGACGAGTGGTCGATTGGTCACGCTGCTGTCCTACCCCTCTCGCTCGCGGCGCGGCCGTCAGGGGGTGCGGTCATGGACAATGGTAGGCGCGCAGCGCCGCGACGGCTCGCGGTGCTACCGGGTAGGGCGCCGGCGCCAGCGGCCGGCCGGTCAGCGCCTCGAAGACCTCCAGATACGCCCGGGCGGCTCTGGCGGCGAGATCGCCGTCGAGGGGCGGCGGGTCGCCGTCTCCGGTGAAACCCTGCGCGGCGTAGTCGAGGCGCACCAGTTCCTTGTCCAGGTTCTCGGGCTCGGCGCCGGCGGCGCGGCGCTCCTCGACGGTGGCGCTCCGCCAGAAGCGCGACGAGTCGGGCGTGTGCACCTCGTCGATGATGACCACGCCGCCGTCCGGGTCGAGCCCGAACTCGTACTTGGTGTCGACCAGCGCCAGCCCGGCCGCCTCGGCCGCCTGCCGGCCCCGCTCGAACACGGCCAGCGCCACGCTCCGTACCTCCTCCCAGATCCCCGTCTCCACCAGGCCATCCTCCACGATGTCGCGCTCGGTGATCGGCCTGTCGTGGGCGCCCGCCGCCCCCTTGGTGGTGGGGGTGATGATCGGCCGGGGCAGCGGGTCGTTCTTCCGCAGCCCGTCCGGGAGGCGGATGCCGTAGGCGTGGCGGGCGCCGGCCGCGTACATGGTCCACAGCGAGGTGCCGGTGCTGCCGGTGAGGCGGCTCCGGACCACCACCTCCACCGGGAGGGTCCGGCACCTGCGGGCGATCATCACGTTGGGATCCGGCGTCGCGACCATGTGGGTGGGAACCAGGTCGGCGATGCGGCCGAACCACCAGGCCGACAGCTGGGTGAGCACCTGGCCGCGGTACGGGACCGTCCCCAGCACCCGGTCGAACGCGGACAGCCGGTCGGTGGCGATCAGCGCCAGGTGATCACCCAGATCCACCACGTCGCGCACCTTGCCCCGCACGACCGGACCGATGTCGTCCACGGAGGCGGGATCGATCCCGGTGAACGGGCGGGCCATCGCCGGGCCGAGGTCGGGGCCGGGCACCTTACCGCGCCGCATCGACGAACGCCTCGAAGATGGCCAGGCCCAGGCCGCCGGGCGGGCCGCCCGGTCGCTGCCAATCGACCACGTGGTCCTCCGGATGCGGCATCAGCCCGACCGCCGTCCCGGTCGGGTCGCAGAGGCCGGCGATGTCGCCCACCGACCCGTTGGGGTTGGCCGGGTAGCGCCCGCCCGCCACCTGATCCGTTCCCGCGTGGCTGTCCTCCGACAGGTAGCGGAAGGCGACCAGCCCCTCATCCTCCAGGATCCTGACGACCTCGGGGTCGGTCACGGCCACCCGGCCCTCACCATGGGCCACCGGGCAACGGATCAGGGCGCCCTCGATGGCGCTCAGCCAGCCGGACCGGCAACCGGGCTCGACACGCAGGTTCACCCAGCGACACTCGAAACGCCCGTTGGCGTTGTCGGTGAGCGTCACCTGCCTCGGCGTTCCCGGTTCCACCAGGAGGCCGGACTTGAGTAGCGCTTGGAACCCGTTGCAGATTCCCAGTACGGGCCGCCCCGACCGGACAGCGCCGGCCAGTTCCTCGTACAGCCACGTCCGGAGCTCGAGAGCCAGGCGGGCACCGGCGCCCAGGGCGTCGCCGTAGGAGAACCCGCCGGGAAGCACCAGGGCGGCGAAGCCGGATATCGACACCACTCCCGCACGGAGATCGTTCATGGAGACGATGCTCGGGTCTCCTCCCGCCAGCTTCACAGCCAGAGCGGCCTCCGCATCGCGATTAGTCCCCGGGGAATGGAGGATGAGGACCGGCGGCGCGGCTACGGCAAACTCCTTCGGGCTGTTCTCATAGGATCTCCTCCCTTGGAGACCGTCCGTCCGGGGCTGGTCCTCGTCCGGTGAAGGCTCGCACCGCCGCATCGAGGTCGATCGTAACCGGCTTGTGGCCGGCCGCCGGCCCGGTCACACCTATGCGGATGGAAGGCGCGGCGGTCACCGCACCGATACGGCGCCCGAGCGAACCCAGCCTGGCCGCCATGTGGTCGCGCCGGGACCGGGGCGACTCCAGTAGCAACCGTCCCGGCGCTTCGTTGGTGAGCGCGACCACGACGCTCGGTCCCGGCGCCGGGACGGTCACCTCCACCCCGAGCCGACCGCCGACGGCCATCTCGGCGACAGCCGCCGCGACGCCGCCGTCGCTCACGTCGTGGGCGGCGGTGACGCTTCCCTCGGCGATCAGCCGGTGCACCGCCAGGTAGCGCTGCAGGGGATCCTCCACCGCCGGCGGGACCCGCCGGTCGCCGATGCCCAGCAGCTCGTCCACGAGCGAGCCTCCGAGCCGCTCCGAGGGCTCCCCCACCAGCCAGAGATCGTGGCCGGCGCTGGTGAGGGCGCTGCCGATCGTCCGGTGCAGGTCGGGAACCAGCCCCAGGGCCGAGATGAGCAGCGTGCCGGGGATCGCCTCCCCGGCGAACTCGTTGAACAGGCTGTCCTTGCCCGAGATGAAGGGCATGCGGTAGCGGCGCGCCCCTTCCAGGCATCCCTCCACCGCCCTCACCAGCGATCCGAGCCGGTCCGGCTTGGTGGGATCCCCCCAGCAGAAGTTGTCGAGCAGGGCGACCCGTCCCGGATCGGCCCCTACCGCCACGAGATTGCGTACCGCCTCGTCGATGGCGTGCATGGCCATCGCCCAGGGGTCGAGGCGCCCGATACGCGGGTTGATGCCCACGGCCAGCGCCACGGCCATGTCATGGCCCCAGGTGCCCAGGGGTTTGAGGACCGCACCGTCCCCCGGACCGTCGGCCCGGACGCCGACGAACGGCCGGCCGACGGTTCCTCCCCGGACCTCGTGGTCGTAGGTGCGGACGATGGCCTCCTTCGAGGCTACGGTCGGATGGGACAGGAGGTCGAGGACGAGCCTGGCCGGGTCGGCATCGGGCACTCGCACGGGCTCCGGTGTCGGGTCGGCCCAGCGCCCGACCATCTCCCGCCTCGGGACACCTCCGTGAAGGAAATCCATGGGGAGATCGACCACCGGGGTGTCGGCGTAACGCACCACCAGGCGTCCGGTGCCGGTGAACGACCCGAGATCGGTCATCTCCACGTCGTGACGGCCACAAATGCGGCGAAGGGTCTCGACCTCATCCCCCGGCACCGCCAGCACCATGCGCTCCTGGGCCTCGGACAGCCAGATCTCCCAGGGTTCCAGGCCCTCGTACTTCAGCGGTGCTCCCGCCATGTCCACCTCGGCGCCGAGGTGCTCGCCCATCTCGCCCACCGCCGAGGAGAACCCGCCCGCGCCGCAGTCGGTGATGGCGTTGTAGAGGCGGAGGTCGCGAGCCTCCTCGACCACCTCGATGCAGCCCTTCTCGGTGATCGGATCGCCGATCTGCACCACCGTCCCGGCCTGCTCGGCGGTCGCCTCGTCCATCCCGGCGGAGGAAAAGGTGGCGCCGTGGATGCCGTCCCGGCCGGTCCGGCCCCCGATGGCGATGATCCGGTCACCGACTCCCGGATCGGTGGGATGCGATCCGGACGGCAGCAGGCCCAACGCCCCGCAGTAGACGAGCGGATTGGCGATGTATCCCTCGTCGTAGAGCACCGCGCCGTTGACGGTGGGAAGGCCCAGCTTGTTGCCGTAGTCGCCGATTCCGGCCACCACTCCGTCGCGGACCCTGCGGGGATGGAGGACGCCGGACGGCAGGTCCCGGTCTACCAGATCGGGCGGACCGAAGCAGAGGACGTTGGTGCAGGCGATGGGCCGCGCCGACACCCCCATCACGTCTCGAACCACCCCGCCAATGCCCGTGTTGGCGCCCCCGAAAGGTTCAAGTGCCGATGGATGGTTGTGGGTCTCAACCTTGAAGGCGAGGTCGAAGTCGGTGTCGAACGCGACGATGCCGGCGTTGTCGTCGAATGCCGACCGGAGCCAGGGAGCAGCGAGCTCTTCCGTGACCGTCCGCAGCGCGGCCAGCATTCCGTCGTAGCGAGCGACCCTGACGGAGCCGTCCGCTCCGGTGTGCTCCAGGCGGACACGAGCCCGGAAGGTCTTGTGCATGCAGTGCTCCGACCAGGTCTGGGCGAGCGTCTCCAACTCGGCGTCGGTCGGATCCCTTCCCTCGCTCCCGAAGTGTTCCTGGATGGCCTGCATCTCGGCCAGATCCAGCGACAAGAGGCGTTCCCGGCTGAGACTCATGAGATCCGCGTCCGCCAGACCGGACAGCCCGACAGAGTCGACGCGGGCGCCCGCCGTGGCCGGGGTGTCGAAGGAGGGCGGTATGGAACCGAGCGAATACTGCTCGATGGTGTCGTTGGCCAGCAACCGCCTGCTTACGGCCGAAACGGCGGCCCTGTCGAGGTCGCCGATCAGTTCGTACCGGCGGGCGGTGGAAGCCCGCACCGCGGGCAGGCCCAGGGCGGCCGCGGCCCGCTCCAGCTCCCGCGCCTCGGTATCCGTGACGCCCGGCCGCGGCGCCACCTCCACCGCCGGGTGGGGCGTGGGCGCCGGGGAGCCCACCACCAGCTCGTCCACCACCGGGTCCACCAGGACCTCGCGGCACAGCCGGTCGATGTCGGTCGCGGACAGGTCTCCCTGCAGGTAGTGGACCCTGCTGACCCGACAGGCCACCAAGCCGGTCACTCCCAGGAGGCGAGCACCCTCCACGATCCGGCCCGCTCTCGGGTCGTCAGAGGATGTCACCTGGACGCGCACCGTCACGCCGCTGTCACCCCCGGACCGCCTGCCTACGTGGGTGGTCGGCAACTCGGACAAACCTCAGATGGCCGTCTGGTTTGCAGCTATCGGGAGACCTCGTCCAGCGCGGCCAACTCGTCCTCGGTGAGCGTCATTGTCGTGAACTCGATCAGCGGTTCCAGCTGCTCGGTGTTGCGAACACCCGCCAGCGCGGCCCCGACACCCGGCTGGGCAGCCACCCATGCCAGCGCGACGGAAGCAAGCCCGACCCCGTGGGACCCGGATACTTCCTCCATCACGGCGAGGATGCGTCTTCCCTGGTCGTTCAAGTATGCGGAGGCGGTGCCGGCCCGAGGGCTGTCGACTTGCTGTCCCGACGAGTACTTACCGGTCAGGAAGCCGACGGCCAGTGCGTAGTAGGGCAGGAAGGCCCATCCCTCTCGCCGAGCGATGGGGAGGGTGGTCTCCTCGACACCCCTCTCCACCAGGCTGTACATCTGCTGCAGAGCGACGGGGCGGTGGAAGCCGCCGGCCTCCGTGACCCGCGCCCATTCCTCCAGGCGTTCCGCCGAGTAGTTGGAGAGGCCTAAGTAGCGCACCTTGCCCTCATCCACCAGTTCCGACAGGGTTCCGATGCTCTCCTCGAGGGGTGTGTCGGGGTCGTCGTAGTGGGTGTAGTAGAGGTCGATGACGTCCGTGCCCAGACGCCTGAAGGAGGCTTCGATGGCGGCCCTGATGGTGGCGGGGGCCAGACCCTTGTAGTCGGGATGGTGGCTGACCTTGGTGGCGATCACCATGTCGTCGCGGTTGCCTCGTTTCTTCATCCACCGGCCGATGATGGTCTCGGACTCCCCTCCCTCGTTTCCCGGCACCCAGGCCGAGTACGAGTCCGCGGTGTCGATGAAGTTGCCGCCGGCTGCGTGGTAGGCGTCGAGGACCGCGCACGAGGTGGCCTCGTCAGCCGTCCAGCCGAAGGTGTTCGTTCCCAGGGCCAGCGGGTATACCTCCAGCTCGGAGCCGCCTAGTGGTCGTCGCGGCGAATTTATGGTCAGGGCATCCTCCTCATGTGATGTCCGGTATTCAAGCAAACCGCGTTCATGGGTTGGCGGCAGCGGGCGGGACAATCCCCGACCATTGACCACCTCATGGCCGTCACAACCGCATGTCATAATCGGCTGGTGACGAATCAGACAGTGGGAAGGGTGCTCGGCACCGATGATTCGACTCCGCTCGAGTTCTGGGTAGCGGTCGCGAACGGTGAGCATCTACAGCTTGACGACATCGTGGCGCTCGACCGGATCCTGCCGACCGGCGAGGTCATCTCGATCTACGGGATCGTCGGGCAGGTACGGGCGCGTCATGAAGGAGCTCGGTTCGACTCGGACGTCTTCCTGATCGCCGATGGTGTCCTGCCGGCAGATGTGTCGGAGGCAGCCCAGATCCAGGTCACCCGGGTCGTACCGGAAACGTTCGTACCACCGCTGCCGGGCGCCGAGGTACGGAAGGCAGTCGACGAGGAGCGCGACGAGGCGCTCGACATGGTCGATGTCGAGCATCGGTTGCCGGCCGGCCTCACGCGCGACGGCCAGCCGGTGGTACTCGACCTCGAGTTCATCGACGGCACCAAGGGCGCCCACGTCAACATCTCGGGGATCTCCGGAGTCGCCACCAAGACCAGCTACGCGACGTTCCTGCTCTACTCGCTGTTCAACTCGGGTGTACTGGGTGCGGCCGCCACGAACACCAAGGGGCTCATCTTCAACGTCAAGGGCGAGGACCTGCTCTTCCTCGACCACAGGAACACCCGTCTCGACGAGGCGGAGCGGGCCCGCTACGCCTTGCTCGGGCTCGAAGCCGGACCGTTCCGGTCCATGAGGGTGCTCGCTCCACCGCGCAAGGGCGATCCCAACGGTACGCCGGCCACCGGGGCCCGTACCACAGGCGTCCGGCCGCTGTACTGGACGGTCGCCCAGTTCTGCGAGCAGGGACTCCTGCCGTTCCTGTTCGCCGATGCCGAAGACGAGCGCCAGCAGTACACCATCGTGGTGCAGTCGGTCACGGCCCAGCTGCAGCGTTGCGCCAGGCAGTCCGACACGTCCGACGGCGGCGTGCGGATCGACGGGAGGACGGCGCGCACCTTCCCCCAACTGGTCACGATCATCTGCGACAAGCTGCTTCCGGAGGACCCGGACGAGGACGCCGATCCGCAGTGGACCGGGCGGTCGATCTACACCGGCACGATCAACGCCTTCGTGCGCCGCCTCTCATCCTCGGAGCGGCATGTCGCGCATCTCATCCGAGCCGACATCGACGACGCCAAGACACACGCTATCGACCTCGACTCCCAGCAGGTGACCGTCGTCGACCTGCATATGCTCCATGACCGGGCGAAGCGTTTCGTGGTGGGCGTCGTGCTGCGGCAGGCGTTCGAGGCGAAGGAGGCCGCCGGCACCGCCGAGCCCCTGCAGTTCGTGGTCCTCGACGAGTTGAACAAGTACGCGCCCCGCGACTCGTCGAGCCCGATCAAGGAGATCCTGCTCGACGTGGCGGAGCGGGGCCGCAGCCTCGGGATGATCCTGATCGGCGCCCAGCAGACGGCCAGCGAGGTGGAGAGGCGGGTCGTCTCGAACTCCGCGGTCCGGGTGGTCGGCCGGCTCGACGCCGCCGAGGCCGGGCGCGAGCAGTACGGGTTCCTGCCGGCGGTGCAGCGGCAGCGGGCCACCATCCTCAAACCCGGTTCGATGTTCGTCTCCCAACCCCGCCTCCCCGTGCCCGTCCTGCTCGAGTTCCCGTTCCCGGCATGGGCCACGCGGGTGGCGGAGGCAGACCTGGGCGGAGGGCGGAGCGATCAACCTGCCGACCCCTTCGACGGGCTGACCTGAGCCCGGGCCTTGAAACTCCTCCACACTTCGGACTGGCACGTAGGGAAGACGATCCGGGGAGCATCGCGGGCGGATGAACACACCGCCGTCCTGGCCGAGATCGCGCACATAGCGGCGCGTGAGGAGGTCGATCTGGTCATCGTGGCCGGCGACCTGTTCGACTCGGCTGCTCCGTCCGCCGAGGCGGAGAGCATCGTCTACCGAGCCCTCCTCGAGTTGGCCGACACCGGGGCCGACGTGGCCGTGATCGCCGGCAATCACGACAACCCCCGCCGGCTCCGGGCGGTCGCTCCCCTGCTGCGGCTCGGGCAGGTGCACGTGGTTGCCGAGCCGACTCGGCCCGAAGACGGCGGCGTCATCGAATTGCGCGCCGGTGACGGATCGGACGTGCGGTTGGCGATGCTTCCGTTCGTGTCCAAGCGCGGCATCGTGCGGGCCAAGCACCTAATGACAAGCCAGGCCTTCGAGAACGCCCAGCACTACAGCGAACGCCTGCGGCTCCTGATCGAACGACTGTGCGAGCCGTTCGGCGCCGACACCGTGAACCTGTTCACGACCCACGCCTTCGTGCTGGGCGGCCAGGCCGGAGGCGGTGAACGACCGGCTCATCTGGTCGAGGAGTACGCCATCACGGCACCGTCCTTCCCGGTGACGATCGGGTACGGCGCGCTCGGCCACCTCCACCGTCCGCAGAGCGTCAGGCACCCGCTCCACTACTGCGGTTCGCCGCTACAACTCGACTTCGGCGAGGCCGAGCAGGTCAAGCAGGTGAACGTTGTCACCCTCGAACCGGGAACGCCCGCCGATGTCAATACGGTGCGCCTTACGGCCGGCCGCCCGCTGCGGACGCTGACGGGCACGCTCGAGGAGCTGACCTCGGCGATCGTGGAGGATGACGCCTGGCTGAAGGTGGTCGTCCAGGGCCCGGGCCGGGCCGGGCTGGCCCAGACGGTACGGGAACTCCTCGGTCCCGGAGTGGTGGACGTCCGGGTCGAGTCACCCGCCTCGGATACCCGGAGGCGGAGCCTCGATCATCGCAGCCGGTCGCCGCAGGCGCTCTTCGGCGAATACCTCGAGTACGAGAACATCGAGGACCGCCGGGTCCGCGACCTTTTCGGGCAACTGCTGGACGAGCAGAACGACGCGCCGGTGGGGCCTGGCCTATGAGACCGCTGCGCATCTCGATGAAGGGCTTCGGGGCGTTCCGCGAGGGGACCGACATCGATCTCGCCGATGTGGACCTCGTCGCGCTGGTGGGGCCCACCGGGTCGGGCAAGTCCACGATCATCGACGCCATCACCTTCGCCCTCTACGGCACGGTCGCCCGCTACGAGAACAACCGTCTGGTGGCGCCGGTGATCAACCAGACCAGCAACGAGGCCCGGGTGGCGCTCGACATCGAACTCGACGGGCAGGTCCTGACGGCTGCCCGCATCGTGCGCAGGACTTCCGGCGGCGGGGCGACCACCAGGGAAGCACGCCTCGAGCGGGGCGCCAGTGTTCTCGCCGACGACGCCACCTCCATGTCTCAGGAGGTCGAGGGGATTCTGGGGCTGGATGTGGAGCAGTTCAACCGGACGGTCGTGCTCCCGCAGGGCAAGTTCGCCACCTTCCTCCACGCCAAGCCCAGCGACCGGCAATCCACTCTCGTCCGGCTACTCGGTATGGAGTTGTACCGGCGGATAGGCCGGGCAGCACGCCGGCGAGCCGCCCAGGCCCGCAATCACGTCGATGCGCTGCGACCGGACTTCGAGAGGGAGACCCGCGAACTCACCGACGAGCGGCGTACCGCTCTCGAGAGTCGCATCAAGGAACTGGACGCGGCGAATGCCCGGATCAGGACCGACAGAGAAACGATCACCTCCCTCGATGCCGAACTGCGCGACCTCGATGGCGTTATCGAACAACTCGACCACCAGATCGACCGGATGGACGCGGTCACCACACCGCCCGGCCTCGCCGAGTTGGCTGGTCGGATCACGGACGCGACCCGGGCTCGGGTCGAGGCGGAAGACCACCGCAGGGAGATGAGTAAGAAGAGACGACTTGCCAACGAGGCTGTCGCGAACGGTCCCGATGTCGCCGCCGTTCGCCTACGGCTGGAGCTTCACGCCGAACTAGCGCGACGGATCCAGGAGCACGACGAAGTCGTCACGCGACTCGACAGAGCGGTACAAGAGTACGAGTCGGCCAAGCGAACCGCCGATCAGGTCCGCGAGAAGCAGGCGGGACTAGACCGCCGCGTCGGCGAGGCCAGAGAAGAGGAAGCAACCGCTCGCGCGGCCCGCGATGTCGGTACCACGGACGCCCAGGTCGAAGCATGGTCGAGATCACACGCCCGCCATGAGGCTGCCTCCAAGGAAGCCCGTGAGACAGCCGAGGCCGCTCGGTCTGCCGAGGCATCGATCGGACCGCTCCAAAGGGCGCTCGAGCAAGCCGAATCGGCGGCTGTGAAGAGTTCGGCCCGGCTGGCCGAACTGCGAGGCCGAGACGTTGTCCTCGGGCACGTCCACCTGCTCGAGGTGGGTTCGGACTGCCCGCTGTGCCTCCAGGAAGTGCATGAAATCCCAGCTCACGACATGGGCGCGGAGTTGCCGGCGGCCGAAGCCGACAACGAGCGAGATCTCGCCGCCAGCGCTGACGCCAAGCAAGCACGCGACGCGGCACAAGCGGTCCTGATCCAGCGACGTGCCGGCGCCCACACGGCTACGAAGACCCTGAGAGAGTCCGAATCCGACATCGCTTCGATCCCGCCGGCCGACCAACTCGCGGCGCTACGGGCACAGGCAACCGGGTTGACCGAGGCCGTCAGCACCGCGGAGGGAGCGACCCGGCAGGCCGAAACCGCGGCAAGCGGGCACCGGGAGTCGGCGACCTACATCGACGCCCTCGGGAGTGAGCGCATCGCGGATCAGCGGGTAACCGGATTGTCCGCATCCGAAACCACCCTCCGAACACAGGTCACGACCCTCCGAGCCGGGGCCGCCGAGCTGCCCGGCAGGGACGAGTTGAGGGCCCAACTCGCGGAAGCCGAGCATCTAGGAGCCACCCTGAAGAAGGCGGATTCGGGCTTCAACGAGGCCGAAGCACGATACGAACGGGTAACTGCCGAACTGGAGGAAGTGAACCGTAGCCACGCGCGGGCAACCGAGCATCTGCTGGCCAGCCGGGACCGCGTCGCCGCTTTCGGCGCTCCGGCGATCGACACGACTGACCTGGTGACAGCCTGGGCGGTGCTGACCGACTGGACACAGGACCAGACCGGGGCGGCCACAACCAGACGTCGAACTGCGGTGGAGCAGCGGACCGCCAGAATGAGCAGCCGATCCGCGGCCGTCTCCGCCCTCAGGGAGCTGTGCGCCGATGTCATCGAAGGCGTCGATCCGGACACGTCGGTGGCGGAGTTGGGCGAGATGCTCACCACGCAACGAGCAAACTCCGCGACGGAACTCGCGCACTTCGACCGGCGACGCGACCAACTCGAGCAACTGCGGGAACGCATCGGCGCGCTGAACGACCAGGCCGTGGTAGCGACCCATCTGGGCCGGCTCCTACGCACCGACGGCTTCGAGAGCTGGCTGATGGAGGCGGCGCTCGAACAGTTGGTCGATCGGGCAACCGGACGCCTCTTCGAGCTGTCCGACGGCCAGTACTCGCTCACGCTCCACAAGCGCGATTTCGCGGTGCGGGATCACACCAACGCCGACGAGGTACGCAGCGCCCGGACCCTCTCCGGCGGCGAGACGTTCCTGGCGTCGCTGTCGCTTGCGCTGGCCGTGGCCGACGCCACTGCGGAACTGGCTGCCGAGGGCGCGCCGAGGATGGAATCGATCTTCCTCGACGAAGGATTCGGAACGCTCGACCCCCACACCCTCGACACCGTCGCCACCGCGGTCGAGGAACTCGGGACTACCGGGCGCTTCGTGGGGATCGTCACCCATATCCGGGAACTCGCCGACCGCATGCCGGTACGCCTAGAGGTAACCAAGACGGGGGGATCCGCCACCGTGGAACGGATCGAGACCTGATGGAGTTCAGCGTCGAGTCGTGGGCGCCCGAATACGGGTCGTCTCTCAACGTGTCGTCCAGCGAGGACGCCGAGGACCTGGCCGACGCCACGGTCGAGCGAGAGCTGGACAACTGGGCTCCGATCGACCCGGCACCTGCGCGCAGACCCGATGAGATCGCGTTCATCGACGGCATACAGCGGATCGACGCCCGGATCTGGATACACGAGAACGGTATCTCCACGCCCGCCGTCTGCGTTTCGATGGCTGCCGGCGCAACGGTCTGCGCGCCCGGAACCGCCATCACCACAGGCATCCGGGTAGCGCGTTCGCTGGTCGCGCCCGCCGCGTCCACCGCGGGCCCGATCGGCACCCGCCACGCCACCTACGAATTCGTGCCCGCCCAGGATGAGACGCCCGAAGCCACCTACCTCGCCATTCACGGGCGCCGGACCGAACTCGAGGTCGGCGTGGCCCGCTCCGTCTCCTGCGGTCTCATCGTGTTCGACGGTCCGCTGCGTGGCCCCACCGACCAGCGAGGCGTCGGCTACATCAAGACCCACCACAAGGTCTACCTCCCCCAAGCCGTCCGGGCGATACTCGGCGACCTGGGCGATGGGCAGCGAACGCCCCTCTTCTTCCTCAGCGGTGGCCCGGGAGGCGGCCGCTGGTCCTGGTACCTGCGCCTACCCGGCCCACGAGTCCACCCGATGTCGGGGATCGTCCGGCTCGAACTCCCGGGGACGGGTACCGCGGCCGAGGCTGTCCAACGCGCCGAGCACGTCAGCGCCTGCCTACCGCAGTTCGCCAGCGAGCCCCACAAGGAGCCAAGGGCGCCCCAGAACCTGTACCCGATAAGCGGCATCGAGCGAGAACTGCGCAGGCGACTCGGCGATGCGCACCTGCTGGAACGCTCTCTACGAATCGCCGCTGGACACGGGACTTGAGCAGCGCTCCGGGATATCCTGAGGTCACTCGAGGAGCGAAGGAGGATGCGATGGAACGAACATGGCAAATGCGGGAAGCGAAGGCCCGGTTCAGCGAACTGCTCCGGAAGACCCTTGCCGAGGGTCCTCAGATCGTCACCTACCGCGGCGTGGAGACAGCGGTCGTAGTCCCGATCGAGCAGTGGCGCCGGATGGAGCGCTCCACACGACGGAGCATCAAGGAGTGGTTGCTCGCGCCTGAGGCACGCACCGAGACGCTGGTGCCACCAAGGGAGCAGTCCGCCCGTCGCCCACTGCCGGCATTCGACTAGCCCACTGGCCACTGCACCGATGCGAGGATCGTTCGGTGGAGCGCCGACGCGACCGCCACGAGACGCCGGACGGGTTCACCCCAGGATCCGACGCTCCACGCTCGTGTCGATCCCGCGCTCCTCTTTCCACGCCAGTCTCTGCTCCGCATCACGGCCATGAATGCCGTGTTCGGCAAGGCGTTTCCTGCCCTCGTCCATCCGGAGCCTGACATCCGACATAGTCATAACGCTCGGCGCAGACAGCACAAGTTTCACCCCCAACGCACGAGCGATGCGGGCCAGCGTGGAGTATCTGGCATCCACCCTTCCTGTTTCGATACGCGACAAGTTGGGCTGAGCGATACCTGTCATCGCCGACAACTGCGAAAGCGTGATGCCCCGATCGGTGCGAATCTTCCTTAGCTCTCGATACATAGCAAACCTGACTATAGCGAATGTGATATACAGCCACGGCCGGGGAGGTCATGACGCTCGTATCGAGCAGGCAGCTCACCGCCATGCGTCACTGCGATCGACAAGGTCGGCCACTGCCAGGATGTCCAGCGCCCTGGTTACGCGAGGATCGCGGTCTGCCGCCGCAAGGCGAAGAGCCCGGTTCACGGTCTCCTTGATCGTCGCCGTACCGAGTTCCGCTCGCGCTGCGGTCAAAGCCTCCTCGTCGATATCGATCAAGCGCTTCGCCATGGCCCGAGCATATACGTTCAACGGACGATATATACGGTAAGAGGGCGTTGTCCGAGTTGAGTCGAGCCCCGGTGTACCCTCCGGAGGGTTCCACCCCTAGATGGCGGTGGTTCGGAGCAGGAGTACGGCGGAACGCGGGCTTGGCCTAGTGCGATTCAGGATCGAACTAACCGGCGTTTCCGCCTCCTGCAGCGACTAACGCTCCGGAGCAGGCCGATAGAAGTCTCACCCGGTTGGTTGATTCGCGCAGTTGTGCACCTGTTGAAGTAGAACTGCTTCGGTCATCCGCGGTCGGCTATCAGGCGGAGGACCGAACCGGAGGCGGTGAGCACGTACACCTCTCCGGCGTGATCCGTGCCGAAGGCGACCACCTGGCCGGCGTTGCCCACCTGCTCGGTCCAGTCGTGCGGCTCGTCGAAGGACTCCTCTATCGGGAAGCTGCGCAGGTATCCCCCGCAGTAGTCGGAGAACAGGTAGTGCCCGTACAACTCGGGGATCTCCTCACCCCGGTACACCACTCCCCCGGTGATCGAGCAAGTCCCGGAGTCGGTGTGAGGAACCTCGAGCACCGGCAGGGTGAGACCTGAGGCATCGCAGCCCGTGGGGGGATCGAAGCAGTGGAGCCCTTCGGTGATCGGCCAGCCGTAGTTCAACCCGGCCGCAGCGACCGGCGCTACCGACACCTCCTCGAAGTGGTTCTGGCCCACGTCGGCGATGACGATCAGGCCGGACGCATGGTCGATCACGAACCGCCACGGATTGCGAAGGCCGATCGACCACACATCCGGGGCGGGGAAGGGATTGCCGTCGGCGGGAGACGCGATACCTGGCACGGAGACATCGAACCGGAGCAGGGCGCCCAGGGGGGTCCGGTCGTCCTGGCCGTGGCCGAACTGGTCGTTCGCCCCTCCCCCGTCGCCGAGGCCCAGATAGAGGTAGCCCTCGGGGCCGAAGGCGACAGTCCCGCCGTTGTGGTTGGGGGCGGGCTGGGCAAGGCGGAACAGCACGGTCCCCTCCGGGTCCACCGCATCGTCCGTAACCGCGTATTCCGCCAGGACGGTGTCCCCGTTGAGGGCCGAGTAGTGGACGAACAGGCGGCCGGAATCCGGGTAGTCGGGATGGAAGGCGAATCCCAGCAGGCCTTGCTCGCCCCGGTTGCGGACCCGATCGCTGATGTCGAGGAACGGCGCGTCAGCGAGCCCGCCGTCCCCGTACGTCCAAAGGCGGCCTTCCTTCGAGGCGATCAACAGCAGGGAGGTTCCGGGCACCGGCGCCAGATCGATCGGGAACGGTAGGTTCGCCACCTCGCGATAGGCCAGCGATCGGAGCGGCGGGAGGGTCGTGGTGGTCACCACCTCCGGAACCGCCACCGTTGACGTAGGCGAGGTCGTGACGGTCGGCTCGGGTGCCTCCTCCGGCCTCCGCTCCGTGGTGTCTACTTCGGCCATTGCCACGGAAGTCGTCGTGCTTGCCAGAACGGGCGCCGCCGTGGTCGACGTAGGGGTGGACGTCGTAGTGGTCGGCGCCGTAACCACATCGGGCTGCTCGGGAGCGCCGCACGCCACCAGCGTCAATACGAGAACGAGCGGTGCCGTCATCCATCGGCGCATGCGAGTAAACAGTATCGTCACCCAAGCCACCTAACCGCAGTGGAGTGCGACACGCACCGTCCCAGCAGTCAATCATGTAGCAAGCTGCTAAACTTGCCCAAGCTGTGCGGTGGGCAGTGGAGTCGAACCACAGCCGGGAGGGTTCTCTCCCGACTCCGGGTGTCTCAGGCCCGGTCCTGTACCGACAGGCAATACCCACCAAGTTCAAGGTGACGGGCGGCAGCTACGGTTGCCGCCCGAACCCTTCGACCCTCCCAACCCCCTTCCACGTTTTCAGACAACCCCTTGGGTGCGACAGACACACCCCTGGAGACGACACACCCAGAGAGCCACGCCCGTACGAACTGCTGGAACTGGACCCTCCGGGCCTTTGGTCACGGGGGCGGGGAAAATCACCCCGTTAGGGAGAAACAGATCAAGAAGTGCTCTGGTACAGGTGCCGGAGGACCCACTACCCAGCATGGTAACATTGTTTCGCCGATCTGGGTGTCAAACTAGATACGTTAAGTCCCGTCCGTCCGGTCCGCCACGGGTACGCGTGACACCCGAGGCCAGCTCCGCCAGTGCTACCGTCCGATGGTCCCCGATCCTGGACTCCGACCTTGGCCGAACTGGTGCGAAACGACCGCAAGACCATCTTCGGCTGGGCCATGTACGACTGGGCCAACTCTGCCTTCATCACCACTCTCGGGGCGGTGGTCGCTCCGTTCTTCGCCTCGGTGATCGTGCCGGAGGAAGGATGGAACGGCTGGTCGGCCGAGACCATCTGGGCGGCGGTGGTGTCCATCGGCTCCACGATCCTGTTCCTGAGCATGCCGATCCTCGGGGCGATCGCCGATTTCAACTCGGCCAGGCGCAGATTCCTCCGCAACTGCGCCGTGGCGGGGGGAATCTTGGCGCTGGTGCTGCCTTTCGTACCCGACGGCGCGGTTCCCTGGTTCCTCGTGATAGCCGTCACCGCCCACATCGGGTTCGTGGCGGCCAACGTGTTCTACGACGCCTTCCTGCCGGGCCTGACCACGGAGGACACCATCGACCGGGTGTCCTCCAAGGGCTACGCGTTCGGCTACGTGGGCGGCGGGCTCTATCTGGCGCTGGGCCTGGCTCTGATCCTCTCCAGTGGCGACGGCGGCTTCACGGGGCTGTCGACCAGCGGTGCCGCCCGCGTCGTGATCTTCGGCTCCGGATTGTGGTGGATGGGGTTCGCGGCCTACGCCCTGCGCCGCCTGCCGGAGGTCGGCGAGGCCTCCCAGTTGCCCTCCCGCTACCGCGGGATGCGACCCTGGCGCGCATACGCGGCCATCGGCTTCGGCAGGACCATCCGCACGGCCAGGAAGCTGGTCGGGTACCCGCAACTGCTGCTGTTCGTGGTTGCCTTCCTCTTCTACAACGACGGCACCCAGACCGTGATCAACATCTCGGGGTCGTACGCAGCCGAGACCCTGGATCTCGAACTCGCGGAGATTTCCACGGCGTTTCTCATCGTCCAGTTCGTCGCCTTCGGGGGGGCACTCTTCTTCGGGATGCTGGCCGACCGGATCGGCGCGAAGCGGGCGATAATCTGGTCTCTGGTCGGCTGGACCCTCATCGTGGTGGCGGCCTACTTCCTGCCTGCCGGGCAGGCCATGCCGTTCTACATCATCGCCGTGGTGGTCGGATGGGTGCTCGGCGGCGTGCAGGCGCTGAGCCGTAGCCTGTACGCGTCGATGATTCCCGAGCAGGCCGCCGCCGAGTTCTTCGGCTTCTACAGCGTCTTCTCCAAGTTCTCGGCCATCTGGGGGCCGCTCGTGTTCAGCGTGGTGAGCCACCGGACCGGGTCCGGGCGCCCGGCCGTTCTCTCCATCGTGGCGTTCTTCGTGATCGGAGGCTTCCTGCTGGCGAGAGTGAACGTGGACGAGGCGCGGGCTTCGGCAAAGGAGTGGACCGCCGGCTGAGACCGCTCGGATGGCCGGCGGGTCACCCGGCCGCGGCCATGCCGGTCAGCGCCACTACCATGCCCGAGTCTCGGGAGGTACAGATGAAGATCACACAAGAGTTCCAGGTGGCCGGCACGCCCGCAGGCGTGTTCGCCTTCTTCCAGGACGTGGCATCGGTGGCCCAATGCATGCCGGGCGCCGAACTCACCGACGACCACGGCGACGGCAGCTACACCGGCTCGGTCTCAGTAAGGCTCGGCCCGATGACGGCTCGGTTCGAGGGCCGGGCCACCATCACGTCCGACCCGGAGACGATGTCCGGCAACATCGTCGGCAAGGGTGTGGACAAGCGGGGCGGTTCGCGAGGCAACGTGACCGTCGACTACGCGCTGGCGGCCTCGGATGGTGGCACCACGGTGGCCGTCGATGCCGACATCACGATTTCCGGCACCGCGGCGCAGTTCGGCCGCACCGGGCTCCTCAACCAGATCACCCAGCGCCTGATCCAGCAGTTCGTGGACTGCCTGGAGGCGAAGCTCGGGGCGGAGGATCCCGAGGATGCCGCCGCGATCGAGGCCGGCGAGGTGAAAGGCGTTTCCCTGGTGGCGTCCACGGTGGGCTCCAGCGTGAAGAAGGGCGCCAAGAAACTCCTCGGCCGGGACTAGTTGCTAGTACAACTCGTCATTGGTTGGGTTGTCAGCCAAGGCTGCCTGGAGCTTCCTCCACCTGCCCTGGCCCTGGAACAATCTGCTACTTAGGTATTGACAAGGTTGGTTGATGCCTGCTAAAGTGTGGGGGCATCCAACCAAGGGGGAAACAGTGGGGGGAGGCACCCTATCTGTGATCGAGTTCAGCCGGCTGATCCCAGACAAAGCGGCGGCGAAGACCTGCAGCGATCCCCAGTACCCCATGCCGACAACGGTTGTCATGCAGGTAGGAGGGGGTCAGCGAGCGAGGAAGGCCGGGTACCTGCCCACCTATGACCGGGGTCGGGTCGTAGCGTGACGGGCTTAGGTGCCGCCACCCTGATCCTCATCGTCCTTCTCCTTCCTGGAGCCATGTGCTCGTGGATGTTCGAACGCCTGGCCGGCCGGTTCGGGATCGGACTGAAGGACAGGGCCTTGCGGTTCATGGGAGTATCCGCCGTGCTGTTGGCCTTCGCTGCTTGGCCTCTGTACTGGGTATATACGAACTACTGGGATGCTTTCGTCCGCCGCGAGACCCTGCCCTGGTGGTTCTGGGGCCTCCCGATCCTTTACATTTTCGTGCCGTTGGCCGCGGGGAGCCTGCCGGGTCTTGGTTGGAAGCGGAACTGGCGTTGGGCGCGGTTCATAGTCGGAAGGGATCGAGCGCCTTCTGCCTGGGATCACCTGTTCCAAGACCAGCCAACGGGAGGGATTCGGTGCAAGTTGAAGTCCGGAATGTGGATAGCAGGCCTCTATGCCGAGACATCAGAGGGGACACGACCCTTCGCCTCGGGTTACCCTGATCCACAGGACTTGTACCTGCCGGCCATACTCCGGATCGACACCGAGTCCGGTGAGTTGGTTCTTGACGCCAACGGGCAAGCGGAGGTGCTGGATCAGGGCGCTTTGCTGAGATGGCGGGACATCGAATACCTAGAGTTTGTGCCAACCGAGTAGGGAGGTGAGCCATGGGTCGTAAGCGCACAAGCAGGGCGAGGCCGTTGGACAAGCGCGGCTACACCACCACCAAGAAGGCCGACTTGTCGAAGCTGAAGTTCTCGACTCGGCCCGCGGGGGGTGTGAAGCGGCCCGATTCAAAGAAGAAGTGACGGGGGGTGTTCCGCGATGGCGAAGCCGAAGAAGCGTGAGCGCCGGAAGAAAGCCGTCCACCTGGCGCCCGAGCAGGTCCGCGAGGGCGAGAAGGTGGCGAAGGCGCTGTTGGGTTCTGTCCACCCGTTCGTCAAGCCGGACGGCTAGTGGCACTCACCCCCAGATGAAGCGGATGGCGGTGGCGGCAGTTCTGAGCGCGGTGGCAATCGCCTGCGGTGGCGGGGTAGGGTCTGCCAACTACGCTCGACAATCCCGCTACTTAAAGATAATCTATTGTAGACAACTAGTGACTAGCACCTATTGACTAGAAACTATATCTAGCTGAGGGTCGCTTCGATCACGTAGTCCAGGCAGGCTACGAGCGCCTCCATGTCCGAGCGGGGTATGGAGGGCCAGAGCCCGATACGGAGATGGTTGCCGTCCTTGTGGTAGGGCTCGGTGTCCACTATCCCGTTGGCTCGCAGGGTGGCCGCCAGTTTGGCCCACGCCAGCGGCCGGTGGAAGTCGATGGTGCCCCCGACCGGTGAGCGCATGGCCGGATCCGCCACGAACGGCTGCGCCATCGGGTGTTGCTCGGCCCATCCGTAGAGCATGGCGGCGTTGGCGGCGCACCGCTCGGAGGACCAGGCCAGGCCGCCCTGCGCGTTCATCCATTCCACGGTGTCGGCCAGCATGAAGATCGTGGCCAGGGCGGGCGTGTTGTAGGTCTGGTCGTTGACCGACTTGGACACCGCGGACGACAGCGACAGGAACGGGGGAATCCACCTGCCCGACCCGGCGATCCCCTCGATTCTCTCCAACGCTCTCGGCGAACACAGGGCCACGTACAGCCCACCGTCCGCTCCGAAGGCCTTCTGGGGCGAGAAGAAGTAGACGTCGAACTGCCCGGGATCGACCGGCACCGCCCCGGCCGCGGACGTGGCGTCCACCACGGTCAGGCCGTCCGCCTCCACCCGCCGGAGGGGCATGGTGACCCCGGTGGAGGTCTCGTTGTGGGTGAGGGCGTAGAGATCGATGCGGTCTGACGGAGACGGCACGGGATGCGTGCCGAGAGGCGACTCGATCACCTCGGGCGCTTCGAGGTGCGGGGCCCCGGTGACCACCCCGACGAACTTCGAGGAGAACGCTCCGAACTTGAGGTGCTGGCTGGCCCGCTCGATCAGGCCGAACGCGGCCGCGTCCCAGAAGGCCGATGCGCCGCCGTTACCGAGCACCACCTCGTAGCCGTCGGGCAGGCCGAACAGGTCGGTGAGCCCGGATCTGACCCGTCCGACCATGTGCCGCACCGTGGGCCGGCGGTGCGAGGTGCCCATGTAGGACCGGCCCGATTCCGCGAGGCGGTCCAAGGTGCCCTGGCGGACCCTGGTGGGGCCGCACCCGAACCGGCCGTCGGCGGGCAGCAGGTGGCGGGGTATCCGGATCGGGGTGTCTTCTGGCATGTATATCGTTCCCTCTCCAGGACCCGATACGGAGAACGTGATGTCAGGATTATCGCAGCGAATCGAATCCATGGCCGAATCGGCCACCATGGCGATCACCGCCAAGGCGAGGGCCCTGCGGGCCGCCGGTCACGACGTGATCGGCTACGGCGCGGGCGAGCCCGACTTCCCCACCCCCGAACCGATCGTGGCGGCCGCGAGAGCCGCCGCCGCCGACCCTGGCATGCACAAGTACACCCCGGCGCCGGGCCTCCCCGCGCTGCGGGAGGCGGTGGCCGCCAAGACCCTGCGGGACTCGGGCTACGAGGTGGCGCCGTCGCAGGTGATAGTCACCAACGGGGGCAAGCAGGGCGTCTACACGGGGATCCACTGCCTGGTCGATCCCGGTGACGAGGTGCTGCTACCGGCGCCCTTCTGGGTCACCTACCCGGCGGTGGTGGAGCTGGCCGGCGGGGTCACCATCCCCATCGACACCGATGAGACCAGCGGGTTCAAGGTCACGGTCGATCAGCTGGAGGCCGCATACACCCCCCGGACCAAGCTGCTGATCTTCGTCTCCCCCTCGAACCCGACCGGTGCGGTGTACAGCGCGGCCGAGGTAGCTGAGATCGGCCGCTGGGCGGTGGACCGCGGCGTGTGGGTCCTCACCGACGAGATATACGAGCACCTCGTGTACGGGGACGCCTCGTTCGCCTCGCTGCCGGTGGAGGTCCCGGAGCTGGCCGAACGTTGCGTGATCGTCAACGGGGTCGCCAAGACCTACGCCATGACCGGCTGGAGGGTGGGCTGGATGATCGCGCCGGACCACGTGATCAGAGGGGCGACCAAGCTGCAGGGCCACCTGACATCCAACGTAGGCAACATCGCGCAGGCCGGCGCCGTCGCGGCCGTGTCCGGTCCCCTCGACGACGTCCACATGATGCGGGAAGCGTTCGACCGGCGCCGCAAGATCATGCACCGGATGCTCAACGAGACCCGGGGCATCGACTGCATCGAGCCGCAGGGGGCCTTCTACTGCTTCGCGTCCGTCCGGGGAGCACTGGGCCGCCGCGTCGGCGACGCCCACCCCGCCACCTCGCTGGAGCTGGCCGACGTCTGCATAGATCAGGCCGGGGTGGCCTTCGTTCCGGGCGAGGCGTTCGGCGCTCCCGGCTACGCCCGCTTCTCCTACGCCCTGGGCGACGAGGACCTCGTGACCGGCCTCACCAGGCTCCAAGACCTCCTGGGAACCGCCTGACAGAACCCTGGGATGTCGAATTACTCAATACCCTGAGTAAAATTACTCAGTACGTTGAGTAATTCGTATCGTTCCAGGTCAGAGCGCTAATCCAACCCGACCGATGACTTCCAGCCCATCCGAACCCCTGATGGCTCCGCCGCTTCGAGACAGAAGGCGAAGTGGGGCTTAGGGACCGCTCCTCGAGGCCTCATCGCAGCCCGGGACGCATACTCACCTAGGTGGAGGACCGGGTGGTGCCGACCGCATAGAGCATCGGGAGGGGCCGCATCTGATGGCCGGCCGGCTCGGTGTGCCCCGTTCCACGATCTATGCGGTGTTGCGCCGTCGAGCCGCCCAAACGTTCGCCACCCTCGGGTATCCCACAAACTCACCCGACCGTACCGGCCCCAGACCAACGGCAAGCCGAACCCGGACGTTGTCTCCTCGGTGGAAAGGGGCCGACACTCACTTCACGGGCCCGTAGGCGGTCGTCGGTGTCAAGGGCTGCCTGGTTCGTGACGGTCAGCACAGTTCCCGATGCCCCTCACCGACCCCGGCCGCCAGGACGGGAGCCAAGCCGTATACAGACGACGGGAAGTGGACATGCTTTCGGCAGCGATCAGGTTCTATACAGCTACGGAGGCGACGGTTGTCGAGGAAGGTGGTTTCCGGTTCCTGATGGCAGACGGGTACGGGGCCGACCCTTCGGGGCCGTGAAACAGCGGAGAGCAACGACTACGGAGCAGGCATGCAAGATCGTGGACCTCTCGCAGAAGAGGGCGCCGAGGCGGCCAAAACCAATGTAAGCTTCTCTACCTACTATGCTACTTACATTATGGGTTCGTGCGCGCAGCGTCGGTGGATTGAAGCCCTTCCGGTCGGGTCGGTGTTCCGGTCGGGAGAAGTGCCAGGCCGGTCGCGGTCCGCGGTTCACGCGTTCTTGAGCCGCGAGACAGCAAAAGGCCCCAAGGCTGCTCTGTGCGACCGGCTCGGCCCTGACCTGTACTGGAAACCGACCCGTGACATCTACGGCTGCCCGCAGCTGCCCCCGTTCGACGAAGTGATGCGGAAGGTCGCAGGGCCGGGGTTCGGTGTCGCGGGCCACGCGGCCGGTCGGGCCGTCGGATGGCTGACACACGGCGGCGAAGAACTGGTCGGTGTAGCCGCGGTGGGTTCGCCCCCCACAACACGTCCAATGCCCGGCTTCGTCATACGTAGGCGGTCCAACCAGCGGCGGCAGGAACTGTACCCCGTCGAGGTGGCCTACCTGGAAGCGGTTCGGTTCTTCGACACGTGCCCAGAAGTCGGATGGGAAGAAGCGTTGCGGATAACAGCTGCCACCGTAGAGCATCATCGGACGGTACGCCCGGATGTTCTCATGTGGGCCGCCCGGTCAGAGCGTTGCGACAACGCGGCGCAGCTGCGATCCCGGATAGCCGAAGTCTGCGACGTGGTCGAAGGGCACGTCACCCCCCCTGCCCGTAGGGAACCCCTTCCGGTCTGGCCGGGCCGCCCCGCGGTGTTGGAAGCGGCGCATCTGCCTGCCCTGATCCAGACAGGCGAAGACGGCCGGGGCCGGGTTGTGCCCGTTTCGCAGTTCATCAAAGACTGGGCGCACTGGCCCGACAACCGGGTCGCGATGTGCGAACGGGAACCGACCGGTCCGAATCGGTTGGACCTTGTCCGGATCGCTGCCACCGTCCACGCGTTATGCGACCGCGACGCTGTCGCGATACCGCCCTGGGTGTGGCGGCACCGATGGCACGAAGACATCCTGATATACGGAGGCCGGCCCCTCAACCAGCGGGACCGGCTCAACGCGTCGCCTGCCTGCGAATACCATCGCGTCTGGTTCGCGCAGCATCACATAATGGACTACCGGGTGCACGGCATCTGGACCGGCCAAGTCGCATGACCCTCTTCCACATGGATCGAGTGTTGGCACTGCTCCAGGCTGTCGACGATCAGCTCCAAGACGGACCGCCCATACACATCCGAGTTGGGGGCGGTGTCGGGATGATGAGAGTCAATCCCCACCGGCTCACGGAGGACGTGGACGTGTTCGACCGTTCGTACCCAGACGAGCTACACCGGGCCGCGGCCGCTGTCGCCAAGAACGAAGGACTTCCTGCCGACTGGCTGAACAACGACATCGCCCACTTCGGTATCGACACGGAAGGGTTCGACACGGACCCATCGCCTCTCTTCGCCGGGCGGCGGCTCGTTGTCACATCTTTCAGCCTGCGCGCACTGCTCACGCTCAAGCTCCTCGCTGGACGCGAAACGGACACCAGTGACATATTCCTGCTCATGCGCGAAACCGGGCTGACCAGCCCAGCGGGGCTCAGAGAGATGCTCGACGACTACTTGGGCTACCAGGAGACGAAGAGCAGCCGTGACTGGGCCTACGCCCGTGTCGAAGATCTCTGCGCCGACTACCGCACGATGAGATGGGCGCGCTAGACGACTAGCTGGGCTAGGTGAGAGACCTAGGTGACAGGCCGATACGGCGCCGGCCAGGCCCCCTAACCCGCGAGCTCAACACCCCAAGAACCCGAAGAGACCGTGGTGGTGGGGGTGGGGAGTTCTACACCACCTCAGACCTGGGCCTCTGCAACCCTACCCAGAGGACTCCACAATTGATTGGGCAAGGACTCCACATCTTCCCACCGGGTGAGAATGGACAGTAACCGTTCTGGCCTCGCCTGAGCGCATGGGCCCTGGGTGTGGGCTGGAGAACTGTCGCTTACCGGGACCTGAGGATGCGGGACGAGGCAGGTCGCCTCGTCAACCCAGCGGGCGAGGCCCCGATGCGAGACCCGGGACACTCACCCGCCGCCCGGCCAGGAGAGCAACCATGGCGGCCTGGGCCTCTTCGGTGGGGGCGACCTCGCTGTGGTCGCCGATGAAGCACGTGAGCAGGGCAAAGCCCTGGCTCCCGCGGGTCGCATCACCCCGCACCGGCGAATCGATGCTCCCCTGCCTTCCCTCGAAAACCTGCCCGTAACGATCTACCAAGAAGTTGTAGGCAATGTCCGGCCAGCCCCTCTCGGAGGACTGTGGTAGCGGTAGAAGCTACGCAGGTACTCGACGGACTCCTCCGGTTCGTAGTCATTGGACGATGCGCTGTGGTGCACCAACAAGAACCGCACATCTTCCGGCGCTTCCACCAACATGCCCCTCTTTGGCGGCAGGTCAGCAGCCCAAACGTCCCGAGGATGGATCAGATGGTCCTCAGCAATGCGAACGCCATCGCGCTGAGCAGCGGCGGGCGCAACGACGGCTCCGGGTAGGAGTATCCCTGCTGCCGCTCCCATTCCCGCCAGCGCCAAGAAGCGGCGGCGAGTAACCGCACTCGAACGTCGCGCAGTGGTCACCAACTATGAATCCCCCACCGCAGCGCACACTCTCCCACCGCCGCCCAGGAACGGTCGTCGTTTTGTCAAACTTGTCACCGAAAACACTGTAACCAACGCACATTTGAGGCCCACGTGGCAATACAGCATCTGCCTGTGCGAGCCCTCTCCAGCTCAGCCACTGTCGATACGGGGGGAGAAACGCCTGGTCAGGGAGCTGAGAGGACGAAGTTATGTCAACTTCTTGCACGGGGATAGGTGCGAAACAAGTATGTCATAACTGTTACATAACCCGCTCCCAGCACCGCAACGGGCGGCGATCACGGTGGGAGTTCGGTCGATCGCCGCTCGCCCGTGGTCAGTGGTTCGCCATGGCGACGTGTTCGGGCCTGACAGGGGTGCGGCTGAGTTCCAGGCCGGTGGCTTCGCGGATGGCGGCCACCACCGCGGCCGTTGACGAGACGGTGGGCGGCTCCCCCACTCCCTTGGCGCCGAAGGGACCGAACGAACTCGGTTCCTTGATCACCTTGATCTCTATGGGCGGCGCGTCCAGGAAGGCCCGCCCGGCCTCTAGGTTCTCGGCGCGGATCCGTGATTCCTCGCTGATCGGGTAACCCGTCTCTGGACGTGACCCGGGAACCGGACACCGCTAGCCGGGTTGGGCGCGATGACCCGAACTGTCGATGGCCGCCGGCCATCGGCGACTTCCTGAAGCCCCTTGGAACCAGCAGTCTGGTGTAGATTCTTACATTATCTGTTGACCGGTGTTCGTTATCTGCTTCTTGATCGTGGCTGTCGAGGCCGTCTATGGCCTTAACCGGGCTGATTGTGTGTATAGAATGTTCACTCTATGCGAAGGTGGCGCGTATTCTCCACACGTACTACACATATTATGTGTGGGTGCAGACGTCGTGGTGATGTAAGCAACGAGGCCACCCCCCCCCCATTTAGGGGCCGTTCCAACCGACCGGGATCTCCTGCCGCGGTGAGTTTGCGGGTGGGCCGATCCGTTCGTGTGGCGCCGGTTGTCGCTTTGGTGGCCGTGGTGGGCGTGTTGGCCTTCGTGGTGCTGGCGGAGTTGCTGGCAGCACCGGCCCCCGAAGCCGACGGGGCGCCCGACGATGACCCCGCCACCGCCGACACCGGCGCCACCGGCGCCACCGTGGACGGGGTCCCCGCGCCGCTCCGGTCGCGGCGGCTGCTGACCGCCCTGGAGGCGGCGGCCGGTCCCGACGGGGTGTTGCTCACCTGGGAGGTGGACGAGGCCCTAGCCGAGAGCGTCACCGCCTTCACCTGCGTCTACCGCACGCCTGCTCATCTGCGTCTGGGGGTGTCGGGGGCGGTTCCCTGCAGTCCGCTGCGCAGCCCGCCCGACGCCCGCTCTCGGACCGTCGCGGGGTTGCCCGAGTACGGCGACTACGACTTCGAGGTGGTGGCGGAGGTGGCGGGCGAACCGGCCATCCCGTGGCCGGAGCGGGCGCTGCGGGTGCGGGTGGCAGTCACCGAGGATTTGGCGGGGCCGCCCGGTGCGGGACGGGCCGTGACCGGTGAAGGGCCGCTGGTGGAGGGTTGCGGGCCCGGCGACGGGGTGGGCGACGCGTCGGAGGGTCGGCCCTGGCGCCGCGCCGAGATCGTCTCGGCCGCTCATCTGACCCACTACCCGGGGCGGGGCTGGAGCGCGGGTGGTGACCCGGCCGCGGCCCCGGAGTGGCCGGAGCCGCCGTCCCTGGCGGACCTTTTCGACGAGGCCGGCCTCGACGGCGACACGGTGCGAGAGGCCCTCGACGCCGGTGGCGACCCGGAAGATCGCCAGGCCGCCGCCGCTCAGATCGCCGACGACCGTTCGCTGCCGGCGCTGGCCCGGGCCGCGGCCGGTACCAAGGCGCTGCTGCGTCCCGGCCCCGAAGGCTGGGAGTTGCGCCTCCACACCAGCTACCCGTTCGGCGCCGACTACGTCTACCGGGCCGAGCACGCCGTGGCCGGCTGGGACGATCCCGCCCACCCCGCGCTCGGGCCGGCTCTCTGGCAGCGGGAGGGCTGCCCGCCCCGGGACAACCCGGACGCCACCCACGACGTGGCCCTCGCGCTGTCTGACGCGGCGGCGGGCGACCGGCGGCTGGCGCATTCGGGATACGGCTGGTGGGCGGTCGCGCCGGTTGGGATGTTCCCCGAACGGATCGTCGCCACCAAGGGCGGCCTGTCCTTCGGCGACCCGGCGCCGGGGCTTCCCGAGGCCGGTACCCGATGGAGCGGGCGGGTAGCGGGCCATCTGTTCTGGGACCAGCGCCGCTTCGCCCTGGCCGCCGACCTGGCCCTCACGCTCGACCGGATCGACGGGGAACCGCTCCTCGAGGGGCGGATCACCGACGTGATGCTGGTCCCGCTCGACCCCGACAGCCTCGAACCCCTGGAAGGCCCGACTCTCAGGTGGCGCTCGCTCGGGCTCCAAGGCGCACCCATCGGAGAGGACGGCGCCTGGTCGGGCCTGCTGCAGGTCGGCCCCGAACCGGAGGACGCGCCCACCGAGATGCCCGCCGGCGCCGCTTTCCGGGGCGACTGGCGGGCCGCCGCCTACGGACCCGACGCAGGAGAGATCGCCGGACGGCTCCGTCTGTGGACCCCGCTCCCCGAAGGCGCCGACCCGAACACCGACTGGCCCCGCCAGGTCGTGCTGGTGGCCGGATTCGGAGGGAGCATCCGATGACCCCCAGACGCCCCGCAGCAGCACTCGCCGTCGTGGCGCTGATCGCCGCGCTGGCGCCGCCGCCCGCCGCGGCCCAGACCGACAGCACCCCGCCGGTCGCCCAGAGCGCCGCCGTGAACGGCGACCAGCTCGTCATCACCTTCAACGAGACCCTCACCACCAACGCGCCCCACGCATCGCGCTTTTTTCTCACCATCAACGGCACCTCGCACACGAGCACGCGAACGCATGCCGCCGCCGCGTCGGGCACCACGGTCACCGTCACCCTCAAACAGGCCGTCGAGGTCGGCGACACCGTCAAGCTGCAATACATCGCCGGAGGCAGCAATGTCGAGATCCTGGACGCGGCCGGCAACGCCGCCGCAGGGTTCACCTTGGAATCCGTCACCAACAACACCCAGCCCACCCTGCCGGCGGGCTGCACCGCGGCGTCGGAGACGCGAGAGGAATGGATCGAGTCAGTGACCTCGACCGCCTCGCAGATCACCGTCACCGTCGTCGATACGCTGCCCAGCCCTTCGCTCACCGGCTCCCATCTGAGCCTGCGTCTGTGCCACCCGGACCCGAACGACGCGGCCACCTACACGACCAGCTTTGCCGGCAGCCCTTGGGGCGATACCGTAAGCGCCGGCGCGACCGCGACCATCACCAAGATCGGATTCGACCAAGGCGGCGACGCGCTGACCGCGGAGACCGACTACTGGGTGTCAACCAGGAACCAAAGCTCCGGCAACTCTGGCGCCTGGCACTACATCCGCACCACCGACTCGGCAGCGCCCAGCGACACGACGGCGCCTTCGTTCGAGTCGGCGTCGGTGAACGGCACGTCGCTGGTGATCACCTTCGACGAGGACCTGGCCGCGGCGGCGGGCCTGGCCAACAGCGCGTTCGCGGTGAAGAAGACCCCGGCGGGAGGCAGCGTCGAGGAGGCCGTGTCGCTCAGCGGCAGCGTGGCGCCGGCCATCGACGCCAAGACGGTGACCCTGACGCTGGCCAATGCGGTGGCGGCGGGCGACACCGGCGTCAAGGTCAGCTACGCCAAGCCCGCCTCGGGCACCGCCAACAAGCTCGCCGACGCCACCGGCAACGAGACCGCCAGCTTCACCGACCAATCAGTGACCAACACCACCGGTGTCCTCCCGATGGGCTGCCCGGCAGCGGGGTCGGCCTCGTTCTTCGGCGGCGATCAAGTCTCGGGCGGCTCGGTGGTAGTGACCGCGACGTCGATCACCCTCACCTTTCCCCAGGATGTCGATGTCGTGTTCACCATCTGCGACTCGACCGGCATGAGCCGGGACGTGACGGTCTCGTTCATCTCCACGAACAGGACCCGCACGATCGCCAGCGATCTGATGCCCGACTCCGACTACTGGATCCTGCTCAAAGCAAGCGATTACACCTCTCACAGCAGGTGGCATTACTTCCGCACGCTCCCGTCGGCGGCGGCGAACAACGCGGCGACGGGCGCGCCGACGATCTCGGGGTTCGCGCAGGTGGGCAACACCTTGACTGCTGCGACGGCGGGGATCGCGGACGCCGACGGGCTGACCGGGGTGAGCTTCGGCTATCAGTGGATCCGGGTGGACGGGACGACCGAGACCAACATCGCGGGCGCGACGTCGGCGAGCTATGTGCTGGCGGCGGCGGACTCGGGCAAGACCGTCAAGGTGAAGGTGACGTTCCGGGACGACCTCGGCAACGACGAGGCGGCCACCAGCACGGCGACGGCCGCGGTCGTGGCCGCGGCGCCGGCGTGCGAGGAGGGCAGCGCCTGGTGCGCGACGCTGACCGTGGGCCCCAAACCGGGCAACAAGGCCCGGGGGTACTGCGCCGACTTCAATCCCATTTGCCCCCCGACGGGGCACTACGGCAGCCTGAGCGACACGAGCCTCACGCTGGGCGGCGCGGACTACACGGTGCGCTCGGTCCGTTGGGCCGGCCCGTCGGGCGGCCAAGATGGCACACCTACCGGCTCGAAGCTGCACTGGACCGTCAACAACGCGTTCCCCGCCGCGCGGCTGGCCAACATGACCCTCAAGGTGGACTCGCACACCTTCGCGCTGTCCAGCGCCAGCCAGGTGAACGACGGCGGCGACGTGGCGGGCAACTACCGGTGGACCGGCACCCCGGGCGCGATCGTCAGCTACGCGCCGGGCCGCAAGGTGACGGTGCAGCTTTTGGACACGACGCCGACGGTGACGATCAGCGGCGGGTCGGCGGTGACCGAGGGCACCGCGGCGCAGTTCACCCTCACCGCCGACCCCGCGCCCAGCGCCGATCTGACGGTGAACGTGACGGTGACCGAGGCGGCGGGCAGCGATTTCGTGGCGTCGGGCGACGAGGGCGCCAAGACGGTGACCATCGCTTCGGGCACGACCAGCAAGACCTATGCGGTGACCACCCAGGCCGACACCACCGACGAGCCCAACGGCTCGGTCACCGTGGCTATCACCGCCAGCGGCGCGTACGACACCGGCACCGCCGGATCGGCCAGCGTGACTGTGAACGACGACGACGGCGCCGCCGCCACGGCGCCCGTCAAGCCCGCCGCGCCCACGGTGTCGACCAGCGACGGCACCCAGATCACGGTGAGCTGGACGGCGCCGTCGACGGGTGGCTCGGCGATCACCGGCTACGGCGTGCAGTACCGGCGCACCAATGTGCCCGGCACCACCGAGGACGCCGCCTGGGTGGACCTGGACCCCGCGCACAGCGGCACCGCCACCACCGCCACCGTGACGGGGCTGGTGCAGGGCGCCAGCTACCAGGCGCGGGTGCGCGCCACCAACGCCGTCGGCAACAGCGACTGGTCGGACGCGGGCTCGGGCCACACCGGCCCGGCCCGGTTCGTGTCGGCCACCACGAGCAAGGACGGCAACATCATCACCATCACGTTCACCAAGACCATGCCCGCAAGGGTCTACAACGCCGGCAATTTCATCGCGCACGTGACGCGCAGCGGCGTTCTCACGTCCACCCTGGCGACGACGGCCCAAGCTCTTATGGACGTTCTCGGGCTGCGCCTGCCAGCGGGCACGATCCAGCCCGGCGACGCCGTCAAGGTGGCCTACTCCTGGATTTCGGGCACTCGGCTCCAGGACGCCGACTCGGCGCAGGTAGCCGAGACCACCACGGAGGCCTCGCAGTGGCCGGTGACCAACGCCGTGTCGGACGCGCCGTCGCCTTCGAAGGCGGTGCTGACCGGGGCGTCGCTGGCGATCACCTTCGACGAGGCGCTGGCCAGCACGGTGCCGGTGTCGGGGGCGTTCACGGTGAAGCTGACGGTGGGCGACGCCGACCCGGTGACCCAGAGCCTGGCGGCCTCGAATGCGGTGGCGATCAGCGGCAGCACCCTGACCCTCATGCTGGCCTCCGCGCCCGGCGCGGGGGCGGTGACGGTGAGCTATGACAAGACCGCGGCGGGCTCTGATCCCAACGGGCCGCTCCAGGACAGCGACGGCGATGAGACCGCCAGCTTCACCGACTACGCGGTGCTGCGCCCGGCTGTGGCGACAGGCGCCGCCACATCGTCGACGGACGGGCTGACGGTGACGGTCACCTTCGACAAGGACATCAAGACCGTGGGCGACGCGGCCAACTTCACCGTCGTGGTCGGCACCAGCAACCGGGTGCCGACCGGCGCGTCGTTGCGCACCGGCGACGCCGCCAAGGTGGACCTCACCTTGTCGGCCGCGCACCGGGTGCTGCACGGCGACACGGCCACGGTCAGCTACGGCAAGGGCGCGGGCGCGAACCTGACCGACACCGACGACCTGGCCGTGGCCAACTTCTCCGGCGTGGCGGTGACCAACAACCTGCCCGCCCCCGCCAGCGTGACCCGGGTGGAGATCGTGTCGTTCCCGGGCGCTGATCAGACCTATCAGTTCGGTGACAAGATCCTGGTGCAGGTCACGTTCAGCGAGGCCGTCACCGTCGACACCACCGGCGGCACGCCCCGGCTGACCATCAGGTTCGACACGGGGGTCAAGCCGGACAAGTTCCCGGCCTATGAGAGCGGCACGGGCACCACCAAGCTGGTCTTCGGCATCGAGATAGACGGCAGGGGCAACTCGGGGCAAGGCGTGCTGGTGATCGCCAACAGCCTCACCGCCAACAGCGGGTCGATCACCTCCACGGCCACCGGCGCCGCCGCCAACCTGGCCCACGACGGGCTGGGCCAGGACACCGGCCACAAGGTGAACGGGGCCGTGGACCGCGACACCGCCGCGCCGGTGTTCTCCTCGGCGACGGTGAACGGCGCCACGCTGGCGATCACCTTCGACGAGGCCCTCGACGCCGGCTCTGTGCCCGCGCCGGGCGACTTCGCGGTGACCGTGAACGGCGCAGTGCGCGCGGTGGCCGACGGCGGGGTGGGCGTGGCCGGCGCCGTGGTCACCCTCACGCTGTCCTCGGCCACCACCGCCGCCGACACGGTGCTGGTGGGCTACACGAAGCCCACCGCGGAGGGGGCCGAGCCGCTGCGCGACCACACCGCGGGCAACGAGGCGGCCTCTTTCGCCGACCAGTACGCGCGCAACCAACTCGACACCGCCGCGCCCGGCTTCTCGTCGGCCCGGGTGTCCGCCGACCGCACCAAGGTGGTCATCACTTTCACAGAGGCGCTCGCCGCCGCCGCCAACCTGGCCAACGGCGCGTTTGCCGTCAAGAGGACCCCCCAGGGCGGCACCCCCACGGCCGCCACGCTCACCGGCTCGCCGTCGATCAGCGGCGCCACGGTGACCCTGTCGCTGGCCGCGGCGATCCTCGCCACCGACACCGCCGTCACCGTGAGCTACACCAAGCCTACTTCGGGCACCGCCAACAAGCTCGCCGACGTGAACGGCAACGAGGTGGCCGACTTCACCGACCAGCAGGCCACCGTCACCGACGACACCGCGCCCTCGGCTCAGAGCGCGTCGGTCAAGCACGACGTGATCACCATCGTCTTCGACGAGTCCCTCGACGAGAGCTCGGTGCCTGCCGTATCGCGGTTCCTGGTCAAAGACTCCGCCGACACGACGCTGCCCACCGTGACGAACAGCGTGAGCATCAGCGGCAACAAGGTGACTCTCAGGCTGGTCACAGCACGGCCCCCCGGCGAGACCGCCCTGGGCAGGCTCAGCTACAGCCCGCCGGCCAGCGGCGGGCTCCGAGACGCCGCCAACAACCAGGTGGTGGCGTTCACCAGGGCCTCGGTCCGCAACGTGACGCCGCCGTCGCTGTCGGGGGCCACCGTCGAGGGCACCGCCCTCGAGCTCACCTTCGACCACACCCTCGCCGCGGCCGCCAACCTGGCCAACAGCGCGTTCGCGGTCAAGAAGACCCCGCAAAGCAGCGCCGAGGAGATCGTCGGCCTCACCGGCACGCCGTCGATCAGCGGCGCAGTGGTAACGCTCACGCTGGCCTCCGCGGTGGTCGAGACCGACACCGACATCAAGGTCAGCTACACCAAGCCCACCACCACCGGCACCGCCGACAAGCTCGCCGACTCAAGCGGCGACGAGGTCGACTCCTTCGCCGACGAGGAGGTGCGCATCGCCGCTGCGCCCAGGTTCGTGAGCGCGAGAGTGGACGGCAGGACGCTGACGGTCGTCTTCGACGAGACCGTGAAAACCGCCGTGGGGACGACCCTCGGCGGGATCCTGTCATCGGACACGTTCAGCGTGCACCGGACCCCCGCCGGCGCCGCCCGCCAGGAGATCCGGCTGTCCAGCGCCCCCTACGCCAGCGGCAGCACGGTCATCCTGCGGCTCGAGCAGCGGGTGATCTGCACCGACGACGACATCACCGTCGCCTACACCAAGCCCACGGCGCAAACCGCCGTCAGGCTCGCCGACGACGACGCCAACCCGGCCGACAGCTTCGCCGCCCAGCCCGTGGACAACACCGCCCAGCCCGCCGTCGCCGCGGGCGCGCTCGCGCTGTGCGACCTCGACGACATCACGATCCACGCGGGCGCGACGCTGCGCGTGCCGCTGGGCGTCATCGCCGCCGACGACCACACCGCCGCCGCGCTCGCCATCACCGCCGCCACCGGGACGCTGCCCGCCGGCCTCAAGCTGGCGTCGCCCACCAGCGGCTTCGCCCTGTCCGCCGACGGGCTCACCGTCAGCTACAGCGGCAGCGCACGCAGCGGCAACTGGGGCGCCGTCATCACCTGGCCCAACGCCACGTCCGGCAGCCACACCATCACCGTCACCGCCACCGGCACCCCCACCGGCGGTGGCACGCTCACCGCCGCCACCGCCACGTTCACCCTCACCGTCAACGCCCCCTCGCCTCCGCCCTCCACGCCCTCCGGTGGTGGAGTCGGTGGTGGAGTCGGTGGTGGAGTCGGTGGTGGAGTTGTCGGGGGAGGCGGCGAAGGGGAGGTGGCGCAGCCCGTGCCGGCCTCGGCGCGGTTCGACGACGTGGCGGCCGGGGTCTGGTACGAAGCGGCCGTGTCGTGGATGATCACCCACGAAGTGACCGCTGGTTGCGGTCCCCGCATGTTCTGTCCCGACCGGGTACTCACCCGCCAGCAGTTCGTCACCTTCCTCTGGAGAGCAGCCGGACAACCCACCCCCCAATATTCGGGGTCTGCGGCTTTCTCCGACGTCTCCGAGGGCGCCTACTCCGACCAGGCGATCAGCTGGGCAGTATCACGGGGTGTCACCGCGGGATGCACCGAGGGCGAACCAGGTGATCCCGATTGGCGATTCTGCCCCACCGAACCGGTAACGAGAGGGCAAATGGGCACGTTCCTCTACCGGCACGTGCAAGCTGTCCACCAGGGCCGCCAAGACCGCTACACCGACGTCAAACCCACCAGCACCCACGCCACCGGAGTGGCCTGGCTGGCCGACTACCAGGTCATCGGCGAATGCGACACCGCCCAGTTCTGCCCTGACCGCCCCGCCACCCGCGCCGAAGCCGCGGCCATCATCCACGGAGTAGCCACCCGCCCCGCCATGTGGGGACCCGGCAACAACTCCTTCACGCCCCAACCAGCCGAACCGCAACCAACCGAACCCTCCGAGGCTTCGGCGCGGTTCGACGACGTGGCGACCGGGGTCTGGTACGAGCAGGCCGTGTCGTGGATGATCGCCCACGAAGTGACCGCTGGTTGCGGTCCCCGCATGTTCTGTCCCGACCGGGTACTCACCCGCCAGCAGTTCGTCACCTTCCTCTGGAGAGCAGCCGGACAACCCACCCCCCAATATTCGGGGTCTGCGGCTTTCTCCGACGTCTCCGAGGGCGCCTACTCCGACCAGGCGATCAGCTGGGCAGTATCACGGGGTGTCACCGCGGGATGCACCGAGGGCGAACCAGGTGATCCCGATTGGCGATTCTGCCCCACCGATCCGGTAACGAGAGGGCAGATGGGCACGTTCATGTACCGGCACGTGCAAGCTGTCCACCAGGGCCGCCAAGACCGCTACAGCGACGTCAAACCCACCAGCACCCACGCCACCGGAGTGGCCTGGCTGGCCGACTTCGAGGTCATCGGCGAATGCGACACCGCCATGTTCTGCCCTGACCGCCCCGCCACCCGCGCCGAAGCCGCCACCATCATCCACGGAGTAGCCACCCGCCCCCAGATGTGGGGACCCGGCAACAACCCCTTCACCCCCCAACCAACCGAACCGTCCACCGAACCGTCCGAGGAATCCACGGGAGCGACAGTCCAGCCCGTCTGATCTCCACACCCTGAGCCCGTAGAAGCGTGAGCAGACCACAAGCCTGACCGCCTACCTAGAAGCCATGGTGCCTTCTGCGGTACCTAAGAGTCCTTCAGAGATACCAGGGGCTTTCGCGCCTCTCGGGCTGTCCGGTCACGCCGAACGTACCTGTAGAGCGGCCCATTGCGCAGACTGTGCGAATCCTCCAACACGCTTCGTCAGGTGGCGGACAGATGCCGCGGATCATCCACCGGGAGCCAGGGCGACGTGTTCGGGACGGACGGGGGTGCGGTTGAGCTCCAGGCCGGTGGCGTCGCGGATGGCGGCGACCACGGCTGCCGTTGAGGAGACGGTGGGCGGCTCCCCCACTCCCTTGGCGCCGTAGGGACCGAACGAGCTCGGTTCCTCGATCACCTCGATCTCTATAGGCGGCGCGTCCAGGAAGGTGGGCAGCAGGTAGTCGGTGAAGGTCGGGTTCTTGATCACGCCGTCCTCCACCACGATCTCCTCGAGGGTGGCCAGGCCGATCCCCTGCATGGTCCCGCCCTCGATCTGGCCCACCACCGACCGGGGGTTGATCATGAACCCCACGTCCTGGACCGTGTCGACCTGCACCACCCGGAACAATCCCAGTTCCCGGTCCACATCCACCACGGCCCGATGGGCGGCGAAGGCGAAGTCCACGTGGATGTCGCCCTGGCCGTTGCGGTCCGGCGCGTCCGTCTGCGGATGGTGGAACCGGGTGTGGTACTCGATGTTCTCCCGTCCGACCAGGTCCTCCATCGGGGTGATGAGGATGCCGTCCTTCCAGACTCCCTCGCCGTCGAGTTCGTCGCCCCCGCCCCGCTCCAGGGCGATCCGGCGCGCCATCCGCGCCGCCTCCATGACCGCTCCCCCGGTCATCTGGGTCTGGCGGGAGGCCGAGGTTGAGCCGGCCGATCCGATCTTGGAGGTGTCGTCGTAGTAGACCACCACGTCCTCTATGTCGAGGACGGTGCGGGCGATCTGCGCGCACGCCATCCCGAGACCCTGGCCCACCTCGACCGCCGCGGTGTGCACCTCCACACCGAACGGGGTGATGGCGACCCTGGCCTCCGCGTAGTCGTCGAAGCCTCCGGAGAAGCAGAGGTTCTTGAGCCCCACGGCATACCCGACGCCCCGTTTCACCATCGGGCGGGAGGTGGTCAGACCGGTACCGCCCGGGAGCAGACGCGGGTCGTCGCTGCGGTTCTCGTCCGGCAAGGGCATGCGGCGGAGCCTCTCCAGTATCTCTGTGACCGGCGCCGAGGTGTCGATCACCTGCCCGGAGGTGGCCAGCGGGTCCCCGCGGCCCACGGCGTTGCGGATCCTGAACTCGACCCGGTCCATGCCGAGCGCATCCGCCAGCTTGTCCATCTGTGCCTCGTGACCGAAGCAGGCCTGCACCGCGCCGAAGCCCCGCATGGCACCGCAGGGCGGGTTGTTGGTCCGCACTGCCACCCCCTCCACCGACACCGAGTCGCACCGGTAGGGACCGGCGGCGTGGTAGACGGCGTTGCCCACCACCGAATCGCTGGTCGAGCGGTAGGCGCCCCCGTCGATGATGATCCTCGCCTCGATACGCCGGAGGGTTCCGTCGGGGTCGGCCTCGTGGCGCATCCAGAGTTGGGCCGGATGGCGGTGGACGTGGCCCACGAAGCTCTCCGCCCGGCTGTACTCCATCTTCACGGGCCGCCCCGTGTACAGGGCGAGCAGGCAGAGGTGGATCTGGAGGCTGACATCCTCCCGCGCCCCGAAGGCGCCCCCCACCCCGGCGTGGTGGACCCGGACCGTGTCCTCGTCCACACCCAGGCCTGCCACGATCTGGTCGCGGTCTACGTGGGTCCACTGGGTGGCGATGTGGAGATCGACGCCGCCCTGCCCGTCGGGGATCGCCAGGCCGGACTCGGTGCCGAGCGGGGCCTGGTCCTGCATCCCCACCTCGTAGTAGCCCTCCACGACCACGGCGCCGGACGCATCCTGGGGGCCTCGCCGGCACCTGGCCCGGTGGAACACGGAATCCCGGCGGTCGGCCTCCTCCGGGTCGGTGAGCGGCTCCAGCACCTCGTACTCGATCTCGATGGCTTCCACCGCCAGGCGGGCGGTCTCGGGATCGTCGGCCGCGACCACCGCCACCGCCTGGCCCCAGTACTCGACCAGATCCGTGGCGAGGATCGGCTGGTCCGCGGACTCCAGACCGAAGGCATTGAGGCCCGGGACATCGTCGCCGACCAGGACGGCGTGGACGCCTGTCATGGCCACGGCCGGGCCGATGTCCAGCCTGGTGATCCTCGCCTTGGGATGGGGGCTCCGGAGGGTGGCGCCGAAGAGCATGCGGTCCATGTAGAGATCGCCCGAGTAGAGGTAGGTGCCGTCCACCTTGGGGATCCCGTCGGTGCGGGAGGTCGACTCGCCGACGCCGTCCCGGACGGTGCGGGTCCTCACCCGGGTGGTCATCGGCCCGCCACCAGCGTCTCGAGGCCGCGGAGAATGGCGCCGTAACCGGTGCAGCGGCAGATGTTGCCGGCCAGGGCCTCGCGCATCTCATCGGACGAGGGGGTCGGGTTCTCCTCGAGGAGCGCCGCCGCCGCCACCACGAAACCCGGGGTGCAGAACCCGCACTGCACCGCTCCGGAGTCCACCAGGGCCTTCTGCACGGGATGGAGTTCGGACCCTCCCAGGCCCTCCACGGTCACCACCTCCGACCCGTGGGCGTCCGCGGCCATGACCAGGCAGGCACACACCAGCTCTCCGTCCAGCATCACCGAGCACGATCCGCACTCCCCCTGCTCGCAGGCCCCCTTGGAGCCGGTCAGTTGCAGGTACTCGCGGAGGGCGAACAGCAGGCTCTCGGAGCCCTTCACATCGCACACCCGCGCCTCGCCGTTCACGGTCATCTGCACCCTCATGACGACAGGCACCTTTCGAGTAGGCGACGGGCCAGCACGCCCGAGGCGTGACGCCGGTAGTCGCTGGTTCCCCGATGATCCGTGATCGGAGTCACCTCCTCCGACACCAACCGGGCGAACTCCTCGAGCGCCGCCGGGCCGGGATCGGCTTCCTCCGAGATCATCTCCTCGGCCCGCCGGGCCCGGATCGGGGTGGGGCCCACGGAGCCGAGCGCCACGCGGGTGCGGCCGTCACGCCACCTGAAGACGCAGGCGGCCACGATGGAGATGACCATGGCGCTGCGCTGGCCGATCTTGGCGAACTCCTGGAAGTCGGGGAGGTCCTCGGGTAGTACCGCCGCGGTGATCAGCTCGTCGGGCCGCCGGGCCGTCCGCTTCACACCGGTGAAGAACTCGTCCCAGGGCAGCCGGCGCGTTCCCGATGTGGAGTGAAGCTCGATCTCGGCGTCCAGGCCGGCCAGGAAGGGCAGCGAATCGCCGGCCGGGCTGGCGGTGGCGATGTTGCCACCGATGGTCCCCGCCGCCCTGATCTGCGGAGAGCCGATGGTGCGGGCCAGCTGCGCCAAGGCGTTGTGGTCACCCGACTCGAGACGCCGGAAGGTCACGCCCGCCCCGATGCGGCGCCGGGAGACGTCCTGGATGTCATCCAGCCTCCGCAACGCCACCACCGTCTCCGGGCGGATCTGGTCGAAGTTGACCTCCACCATCAGGTCGGTCCCCCCCGCCAGCAGCACGGCTTCGGGATGGGCGGCAAGCGCACCGGCGGCCTCGTCGAGGTCGGCCGGATGTATCACTTCCATGGGCGCGCGTTTCCGTTCTCGGGATCGGGCTGTGCCTCTCAGAATACCAACGCGGACGGCACAGCCGCGGTAGCGACCCGCTCCCGACCAGCCGGCAAGCAGGCGATACGGCCCTAACTCCCCGCATCTCGAGCCAGATCGTCGCGTTCCGCGACCTCCGCCCGTCGTGGGCGGAACGGGCCCTTCGCGCGAACAAGGGGGTTGAACACGTCACAGACCCGCCGCATACTGCCCGGCAGTCACAAACACCACCGGTTTCTTGCTTCACGACGTCGAGGGAACCGGAACCGGGATCAATTCGGGAGCGGACCCGCCGGGGGATAGCGGACCGCGTTCGGACCAAAGGAGGTGGTGGCTGGGGGATGGGCCCGCGGGGTTGGGCCGCGTTCGCGCGATTTTCGCGTTCTCGCCGTCTCGGGTATGGATCACGAACCACCGAGTCAGGACGCCCGGAGGCAACCAAGGGTGTCGGGTTGGCCCGACAGCCGGAGACGGGTGTGCCGGCCGAAGCTTCCGTGCGCCGACAACCCCGTCCCCTCCAGCACTTCCTAACCTGGCCGGATGGCGCGGATCCTGCTGTGCACCAATCCCTCCGCCTCCGGGTTCACCGGCGGGCTCCACCGATCGGTGGTCGCCCGGCTCCGGGAGAGCTACGAGGTCGAGACCGAGTGGCCGAAGAGCACCGCCGAGGCCCGATCGATCAGCGCGGCCGCCGCCGCCGACCGGTTCGACGTGGTGGTGGCGATGGGCGGGGACGGCGTGGTCCACCACATCGCCAACGGCCTGGCCGGGACCGGCACCGCTCTCGGGATCATCCCGGCCGGCACCACCAACGTGCTCGCCCGGATACTGGGCCTACCCCGCAAACCCCGGGCCGCCACCGAGTTCATCTGCGATCAGCCCCCGGTGGAGACCGTGCCGACCGCCATGCTCACCCTCGACCACGGGGAATCGGGCGTGGAGAGCCGGCTGGCCACGTTCTCGTGCGGCGCCGGGTTCGACGCCGCCGTCGTGGAGCGGGCCGAGCAGGAGCCTCATCGCAAGTATCGCTTCTCCGGGCTGCACTACGCCCGCTCGGCCGCCTCGGTCGCCTGGACGGGGTTCTCCGAGCGGTCTCCGGACCTGGAGGTGACGGCACGGGACCGGTCGGCCGAGGCGGTGGCCGTGTTCGTCAGCCTGTACGACCGCTACACCTACTTCGGGCGCATCCCCGTCCGCTTCGGAACTCACGAGGCCGGCACGCTGTCCGTGCTCGTGGCCCGCGAGCTGCCAAGGCGACGCCTGGTCTCGATCCTGCGGCGGATCGTCACCGGCGCGGGGCTATCCGGCGCCGACGGATTCGAGGTCTGGACCGGCGTCACCTCGGTGGAGGTGTCCGCGCCCGGCGGGTTCCCCGCGCAGGCTGACGGCGAGTTGCTGAGATCCCCGGTGAGGTTCTCGGTCGCCGCCCGCCCCGACCACCTCCGGGTGCTGAAGCCCGGGTCCACGGAGCGGTCCGGACCCGACGACATTCCCAGAAAAGGCCCGGATGACGGGTAACATCCGGCGCGGTGGTTGGCAATGAGTCCCCATGTCCGGTTCGCGCCGTCTAGTCCTCTTCCTGGGAGTACCGATCCTCGCTCTGGGGGTCCTCGTCGTCGTGATCATGAACCAGGACGGCGCCGGCACCACACCGGGTAGCGGCGGTACCGCAACCACCCGACTCGACCCCTCCCGCATGGAAGCGATATCCGCGCTGACCGACCTGGAGAACAGTCTGGCGCTCACCCCGATCCGCATCGAGGTGAGCGAGTCGAGCTTCAGCCTGCTCCCGGCGGCCATCGGCTTCGACCTGGATGAGAACGCCACGCTCGACACGGCGCTGGCGGACCGCTCGCTGGATGCGATTCTCGAGGACCTCCGGCGCCGGGGGGACGATTCGGGGGCCGGCCTGCCCTGGTCGATCTCGGGAACCATCGACGAGACGGCGCTCGATGGACTGCTGGACCTCTACGAATCGGCCCTGGTGGCACCGGACGAGGGAGGTGTCGACATCCGCGGTTCGGGTCCCGTGGCCCGCTACCCCCGAACCGGCTTCGTGATCGATCGGGCCGCGGCGCGTAACCAGATCGTCGATGCGCTGCTCGGCCAGCCCCGTGCCGACGCGGTGCGGTTGCCGACGGTCGAGGTGCAACCCGTCCTGCCCAGGGCCGCGGTGGACGCGGCGCTGGCAGAAGCCTCCGTGCTGCTGGCGGGACCGGTCACCCTGACCCGCAGCGATCCCGCCGCCACCCTCCATCTCGATGTCGGCCAGCTGGGCCGCGCCCTCACCACGGAGGTCGTGAACGACCCGGCCCCGGGTCTCCGGGTCGCCTTCGATCGGGATGTGATCAACGAGTATCTGAACCCCCTCCGGACGGGGTTCGAAGCGCCGCCGCGCAACGCCTACATCCTGATCGACGACCAGGAGACGATCACGTACGTTCCCGGCTTCTCGGGCGCTCTCCTGGATGTCGATCTGGTCATAAGGGCGATCACCCAGGCGACCCGGCGGGAGTCGCGCCAGTCCACCCTGCCCCTCCAGACCGGCGTGGAGCCCGAGATATCCGCCGAGGACCTGGCCGCCATGGGTCCCATCAGCCTGATCAGCGAGTTCACCACCAAGCACAACTGCTGCCAGCCGAGGGTCCAGAACATCCATCTGTTCGCCGATGTCATGGACAACGTCAACGTCTTGCCGGGGGAAACCCTGTCGCTCAACGAGGCGGTCGGCGAGCGAACCCTGGAACGGGGCTTCCTGCCCGCTCCCACCATCATCCGGGGAGAGATCGAAGACCAGGTGGGGGGCGGAGTCAGCCAGTTCGCCAGCACCTTCTACAACGCGGTGTTCTGGGCCGGGCTGGAGGTCATCGACCACAAGCCCCACAGCTACTGGTTCTCGCGCTACCCGATGGGCATCGAGGCCACGGTCAGCTGGCCGGTGCCCGACCTGGTGTTCCGCAACGACACCGATGTGCCTCTCGTCATCAAGACGTCGTACACCAGGACCTCGATCACCGTCAGGTTCTACGGCAACAACTCGGATCGGGAGGTGACGGCGTGGGTGTCGGAGCCCTACGAACCGGTCCCCTATCCCACCGAGTTCGTCCCGAACCCCGAGGTCATGCCCTGGGACCCGGCGATGGAGGTCCAGCAGGGCGCTGACGGATGGAGCGTCAACGTCACGAGGGACATCTCCTTCACCGATGGCACCACCTCCCACGAGGAGTGGAAGGTTCGCTACCGGCCCTGGGCGCACCGGTTCGAGGTCCATCCGTGCCAGCTGCCGGAGGATGCGGAGGACTACACCGGGGATCCATGCCCGGCCCATCCCGACTTCCCGGACGGCTACCCCACCACCCTGCCCATCGACCCGAACGCCGAAGTGCCGGTGGAGGAAGGCGAGACCGAGGAAGGCGAGGCCGTCGAAGGCGAGGCCGTGGACGGCGAGGCCGGCGAGGAGCCGACCACCTAGCGCCCCGTATCTTTGGTTCACCGTGTTCTACGACCCGTGACCGTGGCAGGTGTCCCGGGCGCGGCACCCAACAAGGGGGTTGAACATGTCACGAACCCGCCGCATAATGCCCGGCAGTCACAAGCACCACCGGTTTCTTGCTTTCGACGTCGAGGGAACCGGAACCGGGATCAATTCGGGAGCGGACCCGCCAGGGGATAGCGGAACGCGCACGGACCGAAGGAGGTGGTGGCTGGGGGATGGGCCCGCCGGGTTGGGGCGTGTTCCCGCGATTTTCGCGTTCTCGTCGGCTCGGGTGTGGATGATGAACCACCGAACCTGGACAGTAGGTAGGGACGACCGGACCCCCGACTGCTACACGCAGCTTCTCGAGAGAAACGGCTAGGAGTGGTCCACGTAGAAGGCGAGCGAGTTGCGGATGGTGTCGGACATCGCCGCCAAGAGGTCATCGGTCCAGCCTCCGAAGCGACGAACCGAAATAGTGTTGGAGAACACGTAGACCGAGGTGAGCGAAGGGGTCACCTCGAACAGCGCGGCCGCAAGACGAGCGGGGTAGGTATCGGCCTGCCCGGCCGCCTCGGCGCTCCGGTACGTCTCACCTTCCTGACCCGAGAGGCTCCGGTCGGTGTCGAAGACCGCCACGTCCCCCAGCAGTAGGTGATCGACCTCGATCAACTGGCCCAACTCGCTCCTCTCCCATCTCGCCCCGGAACCACAGAAGGTGCTGAGCAACCCTGTGCCGAGGCGGTCGCATGGTAGCCGACCCCGGTACGGGTCATCGGCCGCGAGCCGGCCCGTGGGGGCTCGCTGTCCCGGCGCCTCATCGACGGCCGCGCCTGCCGGCTCTCCACGATGCTCTCAGGCGCTCGCCGATCACGTGCAGCTTGACCAGGTTGGTCTTGGCCTGGGTGTTGGGAGGCGTCCCGGCGATCATCACCACCCCCTCGCCGCGCTCGCACACCCCCTCCTTCTCGAGGTACTTCTCGGCCGCGGCGAACATCAGGTCGGTGGACGCCCTGGGCTCGAACCGGATCGGGGTGACTCCCCAGAAAAGGGCCATGCGACGCCGGATCCTCCCGCTGGGCGCGAACACCATGATGTCCGCCGAAGGCCGGTACTTCGACAGCAGGCGGGCCGTGCCGCCGGACTCGGTGAAGGCCACGATGGTCCTGAACCCGAGGTTGCGGGCCGCCTCGGTGGCCGCCTTGGCGGTGGCCGAGGCGAAGGTCATGGTGCTCTCCAGGAAATCTATGGCATCGGCACCGGTCATCTGTTGGTCCCGGTAGCGCTCGGCCTCCACACAGATGGACGACATGGCCTCGACCACCCGCACCGGATGGCGTCCCACCGCAGTCTCCGCGGAGAGCATCACGGCGTCGGTGCCCGAGGCGACCGCGTTGGCCACGTCGGTCACCTCGGCCCGGCTGGGCCGCAACGCGGTGACCATCGACTCCAGCATCTCGGTGGCGGTGATGGAGATGAGCCCGGCCTGGTTGGTCCGATGCAGGATGTCGGCCTGCACGTTGGGGATCGTCTGCAGCGGCAACTCTACGCCCAGATCACCGCGGGCCACCATCACGCCGTCGGCCTGATCCAGGATCGAGTCGAGATTGCTATAGGCCAGGGCCAGCTCCACCTTGGCGATGACCGGCGTGGAGCCGCCGGCCAGCTCGCGCACCTGCGATATGTCCTCGCCCCGCTTGACGAACGAGGCGGCCACGTAGTCGACGCCGAGTTGCCGGCCCAGCTCGAGATCCACGCGATCCTTCTCGGTGACCGGCCCGAGCTCGAGGTCGCTGTCGGGGAAGGCGATCCCCTTGCGGTCGAGCAGCTCCCCACCACGTTCGAGGAGAACCGTCAACCCCCCGCCGTCCGAGCCGGTGACCCGACCCTCGATCAGGCCGTCGGCCATCACCACCCGCGCCCCCGTGCGCACGTCGTCGAGCAAGCGTGGATAGTCGACCGGGATCAGGTCGGGGCCGCCCTCGTCCCCGGTCACTGCGAGGCGGACGGTCGCCCCCTGCGGCAGATCGACAGAGCCGTCCCGGAAGTGACCCACCCGCGTCTTCGGCCCCTGGATGTCCTGGAGGATGGCGATGGAGCGGCCCACCTCCGCGGCGGCCTGGCGTATCCACTTGATCATCCGGATGTGGGATTCGTGGTCGCCGTGGCTGAAGTTGAGCCGGGCGACGTCCATCCCGGCCTGTACCAGGCCCCGGACCGCGTCCAGGTCGGCCACCGCCGGGCCCATCGTCGCCACGATCTTCGTCCTGCGCCGCACGGTCACACGTTATGAAGGTGGAAGCAGGTATCAAAGCACCAACCGCGCTTGGGGCACTCCGTCACGGCCCGCCGGCGCGTCACGGGCGCAGCGAGGTTTCTTGTCCCCGGCCGTTCCTACACTGCGAGCACGTTACGAACGGAGGACCGTGCTCTCACTCAGCGGACTGAACTGGCTGGCAATCATCGTCGCGGCCATCGCGTTCTTCGGCCTGGCCGCCATCTGGTACCAGCCGAAGGTCATGGGCACGAAATGGATGGAAGGCGCCGGGATCGAACCCCCAACCGACGGACCCAAGCCCATCTTCTTCGTGGTCACCTTCGTCGCCTACTTCGTGATGGCGACCGTCCTGGCCATGATCGCCCGCGCCACAGGCGCCTCCACGTTCGGTGAAGGACTGGTCCTGGGCCTGCTGACCGGATTCGCATTCGTAGCCCTCCAAGCCATGGTCAACGCCATCTACGAAGGCCGGGGACGGTGGATCGTCCGCGCCAACGGAGGCATAGGCATCATCGGCCACACCGTCATGGCCGTCATAGTCACCACCTGGACGTGAACCGGCACGGCTCATAGGCCGGCAAGACGGCACATGCATCTGCCGTCAGCCGTCCGCGAGGAGGTACCGGTGGAGGCACTATGGATCGGGCTATCGCGCCGCCTCACGACAATCTGATGTTTGGAGCCCGATTGGCCCGCTGAAACTCCCTCCCTCGGTATCTCAGTGGCATGGTGGCTTGCATATAGCGACCAGGTCGGTAGGGTGGTACGGACCGAGCGCCTGGAGGGGTCCCATGGCAGACACACAGAAGGCGATGACGTTGCGGCTCCCTGCTGACCAGGCTGACGCACTGGAGATGGTCGCTCAGGTCGATGGTGTGAGTGTGTCTCAGGCGGTCCGCGACGCCATCGATAGCCACATCGACAACCGCCGGGCCGATGATGCGTTCCAAGAGCGGCTTGCCAAGTCGATAGCACGATATCGGCGGATCCTCGACCGTCTGGCTGAATAGGCGACGTGAACTTCCTCGGGCTTGGTGACGTCATTCTTATCGCAGCCGCGGGATGAGTCGGGCAGGACACCCGAACGGGAGAGCCCCTTCGTTCGTGTGCCGCGAGGACCCCGCTGCTACTTGGGCGCTTCCAGCACGCGGGTTATGGCTTCGCTCGCCGCCTCGTCGAAATACTTGTCCGTATACACGCTGTGTATGGGCACGTGGAGGCGTCGGGTTCCCACATGGAAATGTATGCCGAGGACCAGGTCGAGGACGCTACCGGTACAGACCCCGTCCGTCCCCTCGCACCACGACCCCACGCGGGACTCGATATCGGACGGAACGTAGGGTGCACGAGGACCGACCCTGAGGAACGTCAACCCATCGAGATTCAGGAGTCCGTTGCTGGTCGAGCACCCGACGGTTCCACGTCTCCAGGGCGACACCGCTCCCGCAATCCCCTGCCGGCAGCCCTCGACCCAACCCGCGCTTCCCCCCTCCGGAAGATGCAGGGTCGGATCGCTGAACAGGGCAACGTGGGCGACGCGATCCCTCTCTCCTTTGCCGAGCAGGAACAGACTCCGCCTGATGACTTGCGCACCCTGCGAGAACCCACCAACTAAGAACACCTCGTCAGGGCACTCGGTCCCCCGATCCTCGAGATACGCGGTGAACTCGCCGATGCCCTCGATAACGGAGTCCCTGTACTCCACCGCCCCCAAACGGTTGATCTCGAGCAGATCGCTACCCGAAGACGAACTGCCCGCATCCTGACCGGAGATCCGCCAGATCAAGGACCAGATGATCCTGATGATGTTGGTGCGGTACAGATCGAGGATCGCTGAGATCCCGACAGCCCGATACCGGTAACCCCCGTAGGCTCGAGTCCCCAGCTCGTACTTGTTGATCGAATACCCCGGCAGACGGGTATCGACATGATCGAAATAGGCCTGGGCCATACCCCCATGACCGGTGCCGGCCGCCAGCACCTGATCCGAGCCGCGGGCGAACACGACCGTGAGGTCGGAACATGCCGGCACCGGCACATCGTCAGCTCTTGCGGGTGATACTCCCACCCCGGATCCCGAAACAGCGATCAGGAGCACCAACAGGCCCGCCAGCAACCTGCGCACGGATCCCTGCGCTCCCCACAAAGGCGACGAAGCGACACGGGTAGCCGACCGGAGAGGGGTTTCCACGGCAGATCACTCTAGGTCGTACCGGGGTCAAACAACTGGCGGGTGTCGCCCGACCAGACACCTGGTTCGCAGCCAACGAGAGCCCGGACCCGCCGGGAGTGCGCGTTTAGGCCCGCTCGTAACGAGACGAAATGGATGGAAGCGGCCGGGGTCGAACCCTCGTCCGAACCGGCCGCTGAGGACCTTGGCTGGGTCGCGGAAGAATGGTGGTCGCGCAGTCCTGATGATCGCTTCAACCTCGAGGTTCTTAACATGACCGGAATCCTCAGCCGTCCAATCCTCGAACAGCGGATGAGATTATTCCTCTAAGCCTCGGAGAGGTCGTATTCATCAAGGCCCGCCATTTGCATTGCCTCACCGAGGATCTGCAAGCTGACTGGCTGTCTCTCTCCGAGACCAGGGAGCACAGTATCTCCACTTGCCGACTTGTCTGCTACCAGCCATGAGACATGATCGGTCAGCGGCTGCGCTTCCGAAGCTCTCCTTGGAATTCCAGGAAGCGCTCTCCAAGCAATGCCGGGCTCGGGTGTTGGCTCGTCAACCTTGGTAGGTTCAGTGGAGTACCGTGCTTTTCTTTGAGTTCCTCATGCCACCGATGTCCCTTGGTGTCTAGGTGGTCGGAATGCAGTACGAACTGTGAATCTATACCGATCAGCCAACGATCGAATGCTGCGTGATGGTTCTTACACAATAGTAAGCCATTAGATACTTCACTCGAACCGCCATCTTCGTAGCGTTTGATATGACAGGCATCTAATACGTTTTGGTCTGGAAGCCTACATATGGCACAGCTGTATTTGTAGGCTCTCAAGAGCTTTTCCCGAAACGGTCTCTGCTGATCTCTTACCTTAACCTCGCGTATGCGGTCCTTATGCTCTTGTAGAGTAGGTAGTCGATACACCGGCCTATCCCTACTATATCTAGGTGGCCGATCTCTAGTGTGAGGTACAACTCGTCGACGAGGTCCAAGAAAAAGCTTTACGTTTCGCTCGTCTGGATTCCACTCAACAATGTATGTCGGTACTATGGCATGATAACGAACGGGTCCGCGACTACTGGCTGGTTCCATACCGAGGAACCAAATTACTGGTATACGCCTCATGCAGACATCACGAAGCCGCAGATTATCTCCCATATCTGGGTCTTCTCGAAAGTCGTATTCGAGATCGTCATCCCTCAAGAGTGCCTTGCGTATTCTGACCTGATCCTTGTACTGTGGGTTGTCCGAGTCCTTTGGATATCCGGTCCTGATGGACAAAACATGGTTCATATTCTGAGGCTTGAATATGCCCTGAGGACTCGTCAGAGACACGTTTTCGCTATAGACACTTACGGGTGTTTGTGTCTCCCGACCTGTCATATAGTCATTCGACTCGTTGAACTTATCTATATAATCGAAGATAGCTTGACGTTTCTCGGAAACCGCCACACCCTCGACGTCAACATTGACCCTCACATACCCTACAGAAGGAGCCACCAGACCTATGCCCTTTCTTTGCCTGCCCTATTCTATCATCACCTCCGGAGCTAACGAGGGGGAGCCCCATTTAAGGCAACAGTAGACCCCGTTCCGGTTCGGGATGAGCTAGCTGCGAGGAGTGCTTCGCCTCAAGTGAGGCGGCAAAGGCGCGCGGCTTGGCCCCTTCCCTTCAAGAGATCCCACATCCTGTGTCGTTGCAGATGTGGTCGCACGCCGGCCGCGTCCCGCGGGAAAAGCCCTGGATCTTCGTGCCGCTTTCCGCGACTCCGCTTCCATCCTGACATAGGCCCTTGCTAGACGAGGCGCCTGCGCATCGTCGAACACCCCGCTTCAGCGATCAACGCCGAACGAGACGCTATTGGGTCCTTAAGATGGCACTTTGCAGTGGAGCGACGGGAACATGAAGAATCAGGGCTAGCACATGTCCAATCGCCCTAACTGGTACTACGACCATCCGCCTGCCTGTACCTGCGTGCAGTGCCAGAGGAACAGGTCAGGCCCGAAGCCCCCGGCCCGTGGTGGACGGGGGCGGATGTGGGCGGTCATCCTGCTAGTCGCACTGGGATGGGGTGTCTGGTCCGAGCGGGACAACGTTGCGGCGATCATCCCCGGCTTTCAGCTCTCCTCGCCGGCCCCGCCAGTTCCTACGTCCACCTTCATCTTCGCTCGTCCTACCGTCTCGCCGGTGGAGGATCCCACTCCTACACCGACTGCCGCCTCGGTTTCGCAGTACGTTACGAAACACGGGAAGGCTCTCCCGTTGATCGACGCCGCTGTACTGGAGACACAGATAGTGGAGCTCATCAATCAGGCGCGATCGGCGGGCGGTCTCGAGAGACTGGTTCGTGCGCCGAGCCTGGATTATCCGGCGATTCAACACAGCCGCTTGATGGCCCAGAGTCAAGTGATGGCTGCGGCACCATCACTTGACACCGCCTGCGGGGGGACAGCCACTCTCGTTGTCGAAGCGCCCCAGGTGAGGCAATTCAGCTACCGAGGGCTCTTGGCGGCACCAACTGACGTGACCCCGACCGACTACAACAAGACCCCGGAGGAAGCGGCCGTGATGGCGATCAGTGAGATTCCCCGGAGTTGATCGTCGAAGTTCCCCACCCCGG